>NZ_JBTOQC010000054.1:0-280615 GCF_055284095.1 Pseudomonas sp. HP_08
ACAAAAATTGATGAAACGCTGAAGATTTACGACTGCTAACGCAGCCGGTCGCGGGACAAGCGCGCTCCTACAGGGGGGTGTTGCGCTTAACTGATCGGCATTAGGCTTTCGACGTTTTTTTGGGTCATTTGCCCAGCGTATCTGCATCGGCGGTCTTGCGTGGTTTCTCGGCCGGCAGGGCGTGGCTGGTGTTGTGTGCTGGTCGAGAAACGCAAGCCGGTGTTTGTCGGTCGCTAAGCGGCAGGCATAAAAACCGGCTTTTGCCTGATGCCGATCAGTCAAGGCGGCTCTTACCCATTTTCCGTCTGGCACCGAACTGGTAGGAGCGCGCTCTGCCCGCGACTGAGTGCGAAGCGCTCACAAAAATTGATGAAACGCTGAAGATTTACGACTGCTAACGCAGCCGGTCGCGGGACAAGCGCGCTCCTACAGGGGGGTGTTGCGCTTAACTGATCGGCATTAGGCTTTCGCCGGTTTTTTTAGGTCACTTGCCCAGCGTATCGGCCCAGTCGGCCATCGCATCGGCGGTCTCGCGGGGCTTCTCGGCCGGCAGGGCGTGGCTGGCGTTCGGCACCACGCGCACGGTGACGCGCTCGCCGAACTCTTCCTTGACCTCCATGCGCGAACTCTCCGGGCGGAACGGGTCGGCGCCGGCTTGCAGGTCGAGCATCGGCGCGCTGCCGCCGGCCCACCAACGGTCTTGCTGCGTCAGCGTACGCGCGGCCCGTTGGCTTTCAGTGACTGCCGGGTACCAGCCTTCCAGCCAATGAGCAGGGTCATTGCCCGGCGCGAAGAACGCCAGGCGTAACCCTGCCAGCTTCTGTTCGCGGGTGGCGGTCGGGGAGTTGATCAGGGTGATGGCATCGGACAATTCGGCCGGCCATTTGCGTGCGCCGCCGGCCAGCAGGACCACGCCTTTGACCTGGGCCGGGTGATCGGCGGCCAGGGTCTTGGCGATCCACTGCCCGTAGGCGTGGCCGGCAACGATCGCCGAGCCGCCTTCGGCATTGATGACGGCGGCAAAGTCATTGGCGAAGTCGTGAAAGGTCGCGCCTTTCATTGGCCCGTGAGAACCGCCAATGCCGCGTGGCTCTGGCAGCGCGACCCGGTAGCCGCGCTCGACCAGCCTGTCGGCCAGCGGGCTGAATTCGGCGGTGCCGCGCCCGGTCGAGGCAATCAGCAGCACCAAAGGGCCGGCGCCTTGCACGGAGTAAGCAATCGTCGACTGCGGCGTCGTTACCGATTTGTGGTCCATTTGCGCCGCCAGTGCCAGCGGCGTGAGGGCCATGAGACCGCTCAGGCTCAATGTGCGAATACAGGTCATGTTCGTCAGTCCGTTTCAGAATTTGAAGGTGTAATCGACGATCAGCCGATCCTGGTCGCTGTCACGGGTGTAGTTATTGCGCATCACCCCATGCCGCCAGCGCACACCGAGATCCTTGAACGTGCCGCTTTGCACGACATAGCCCAGGTCGGTGTCCAGCTCGCGTTCCTTGCCTTCGTAGGCGACCCGCACCACCTCGGCCTGGTCGGACTTCACATAGCGCAGGGTGAACGCAAGGCCGGGCACGCCGATGGCCGAGAAGTCGTAGTCGTAGCGCAGCAGCCACGAACGCTGCTCGGCCTTGGTGAAATTGGTGACCATCAGTTCGGTCAGCAGGTAGGTCGCGGTGCCGTCCAGAAACGGGAAGGCGCCATCACCCTTGATCTTCTGATAGCCGCCTTGCAGCGTATGGCCGGCCAGGCTGTAGCCGGCAATGCCGCTGTAGACCTGGTTATCGATACGCCCGGCCTCGGAGCCGCCGATGTCGCTGGAAGAAAACAGGCGCATATCGCCGACCACATTGCCCGGCCCCAGCGGCACCTTGGCCTTGAGCCCAAGGTAATGCTGGCCGTAGACGTTTTCGAGCTGGCCGTAGTTGTAGGTCAGGTTCAGCTGCGGGCTGAGTTGATAGTCCACGGCGGCGAAATTGAAGGCATTGCCGCCTGAGGTCTGCACGTACTGGCCGCTGGCATAGGCGATGCTGATGTCCTGGTAATCGGTGGAGTCTCGCTGGCGCACTTTGTCCAGTCGCCCGGCCGACAGGGTCAGCTTGTCGAAGGCCTTGCTGGTGACCTGCGCGCCCTCGAACCCTTGGGTAAACAAGCGCGTGGAGCTGGGTTGCAGCACCCCGAGGCTCGGCGTCAGGGCGCCGTATTGCACAACGGTGTCGCGGTAGAGCCGCACCTTGCCGGTCAGCGCCAGCTTGGAGTATTCGTCCTGGGCACGCCTGGAATAGCTCGGCCCACCGCTGCGCGCCTGTGCATCGCGGGCCAGCAACCCTGAGCCGCTGCGGTCGGGGCTGGAATCGAGCTTGATGCCGACCATCAGCGCGGCATCCAGCCCGAAGCCGATATCGCCCTCGGTAAAGCCGGAGAGGTATTTGAACGTCAGGCCCTGTGCCCATTCCTGCGCTTTGTTCTGGCCTGGGTCTTCGCGGTAATCATTGCTGAACCAGAAGTTGCGGGTGTCGATCGAGGCCTTGCCGTCTTTTAGAAAATCGGCCTGCGCGGCGCTGAACGCCAAGGCATTCACCACCCCAAGAGCCAGGGCGGTTTTGCGGAGTTTTATTGTCATTGTTATTCGCCTGAATTCGTCGTATCGGAGCCCGCCTGAGCGATAGCGTGGGAACGCCGCGCACACGCAGAGCTGGCGAGCATTACCGGATAAGTGCATTTAAAAGTCAATAGGTCATACAAATGGCCTATTGACTTTTATAGGGGCCGACGCGTTAAATCGATTCGCTGCCGCTACCTTGAGGTGGCTCGAATGCGTCAAGCTGTCTTTCCCCGCGAAGGACACCGACAGGGGCGACGACCCCAGGCTGGCGCCTCCTATAAAAACAACAGGGTTACCTACGATGAACACAGTCCGTCAGGATGCAAAAATCAGCACCGCTGTGGAGACCGAGGCGCAATTCGCCGACCGGACCTTCGCCAGGGTCAAGTGGAAAATTCTCCCGCTGTTGATCATCTGCTACGTACTGGCCTTGATTGACCGCAACGTTATCGGCTTTGCCCGTCTGGGGTTCATGCAGGACCTGGGCTTCAGCGAAGTGGTCTATGGGATCGGCGCCGGGATCTTCTTCATCGGCTATATCCTGTTCGAGATTCCCAGCAACCTGATGCTGCAACGCATCGGCTTTCGCAAGACGGTACTGCGCATCATGGTGTTGTGGGGCATGGCCTGCGCGGCCTTTGCCTTGATGGACAGCCAGACCGAGTTCTACATTTTCCGCTTCCTGCTCGGCGCCGCCGAGGCCGGCTTCTTTCCCGGCGTGCTGCTGTTCCTGACCCTGTGGGTGCCGCGTCACCGCCGTGCCAGCGTCACCGCGCTGTTCATGGCGGCACTGCCATTGGCCGGGATCCTAGGCGGGCCGTTCGCCGGCTCGATCATGCAGCACATGGACGGCACGTTCGGCCTCAAGGGCTGGCAGGTGCTGTTTATCGTCGCCGGCCTGCCGGCGTGCGTCATGGGCGTGATCGCCTATCTGCTGCTGGATAACTCGCCCGCCGAGGCCAAATGGCTCAGCGCCGAAGAGAAGCAGGTCATCAAGGACGAACTGGCCAAAGACGCTGCCGCCACCACCGACAAACACCATTCGTTGCTGGATGCGCTGAAAGACCGCCGTGTGTATGTGCTGGCGTTCACTGCGCTGGCGGTGTTCAGCGGTGCGGTGGCCGCCGCCTTCTGGGTGCCGACCATTATCAAGCGCACCGGCGTCACCGACCTGTTCCACGTCGGCCTATTGTCGGCGCTGCCGTTCCTGGTCGGTATCGTGGTGCAGTTTCTGGTGGGCCGCCACTCCGACAAAGTCATGGAGCGCCGCTGGCATGTTGCGATCTGCCTGAGCGTTTCCGCTATCGGCTGGCTTTCGCTGTCTCTGGTGCATCCTTCTACCGGTGTTTCGGTGGCCTTGCTGATCGTGGCGACTGCGGCGGTACTTGGCGCCACTGGTCCGTTCTGGACTTTGCCGGGCAGCCTGCTGACCGGCAAGGCCGCTGCCGGCGCCATCGCCCTTGTCACCACCTTGTCGGGTATCGGCAACGTGTTTCTGCCGGTGATCGTCGGCTGGCTGATCGAAGCCACCGGCAGCCTGGCCGCATCCCAGGTCACTTATGGATTGCTGATGCTTGCCGGTGCCGCCGCCATCGTGCTCGGTACTCCGCCTGAAGCGGGCAAGCCTGTGGCGGTCACGCCATCTGCTGCGCGCGCCTGAATAACGGTCCCACAAGGAAAACCCTGATGACCCGTGATGTCTTTATCTGTGATGCCGTGCGCACCCCGATCGGCCGCTTTGGCGGCGGCTTGTCGGGCGTGCGCGCCGACGACCTGGCGGCCGTGCCGATCAAGGCGTTGATCGCCCGCAACCCTTCGATTGACTGGGCGAAGATCGACGAGGTGTTTCTCGGCTGCGCCAACCAGGCCGGCGAAGACAATCGCAATGTCGCACGCATGGCGGCGCTGCTGGCCGGGCTGCCGGAATCGGTGCCGGGCGTCACCCTCAATCGCTTGTGTGCTTCCGGCATGGATGCGGTAGGCACGGCGTTTCGGGCCATTGCCAGCGGCGAGATGGAGCTGGTGATTGCCGGCGGTGTCGAGTCGATGTCGCGGGCACCGTTCGTGATGGGCAAGGCCGACGCCGCCTTCTCGCGCAATATGAAGCTGGAAGACACCACCATCGGCTGGCGCTTCGTCAACCCGCTGATGCAGGCGCAGTACGGCGTGGACTCGATGCCCGAGACCGGCGATAACGTCGCCGAGCAGTTCGGCATCGCCCGTGCCGATCAGGATGCGTTTGCCGTGCGCAGCCAGCAACGCGCAGCCGCCGCCCGGCAAGCGGGTTTTTTTGCTGAAGAAATTGTGCCGGTCACGGTGCGTAGCAAAAAAACCGAAATCGTGGTCGATCAGGACGAACACCTGCGGCCTGAAACCACCTTGCTGACCCTGCAAGGCCTCAAGCCGGTCAACGGCCCTGGTAAAACCGTCACGGCCGGCAATGCCTCGGGCGTCAACGATGGCGCCGCCGCCATGATTCTGGCTTCAGCCGAGGCCGTCGCCCAGTACGGCCTGACCCCACGCGCCAAAGTGCTGGGCATGGCCAGTGCCGGCGTGGCGCCGAGGGTCATGGGCGTCGGTCCGGTGCCTGCCGTGCAAAAGCTGCTGGCCAGGCTGGAAATGCACATTGGCGATTTCGATGTGATCGAACTCAACGAAGCCTTTGCCAGCCAGGGCCTGGCGGTGCTGCGCGGGCTGGGGCTGGCGGACGACAGCCCGAAGGTCAACCCGCACGGTGGCGCCATCGCCCTGGGGCATCCGTTGGGCATGAGCGGCGCACGCCTGGTCATGACCGTGGTTCACGCCCTTGAAGCGCGCGGTGAGCAATACGGTCTGGCAACCATGTGTGTGGGGGTAGGGCAGGGCCTGGCCATCGCGCTGGTGCGGGTGTAAATCGCAAAGCAGCGCCTTAGGTCGTGCTGCCCATCACCACGCCAAAAGTCACCAACACAAGCCCGGTGATCCGCTTGCCCCACACGGCGGCGCCGGGCCTGGCCAGACGGTCAGCCATCTTCTTTGCGGTCAGCGCATAGGTGCCTGACACCAGCAGCTTGATCAGCAGCAACAGCACAATCAGGCCGACTAATGTGCCGAGATTCGATTCCTGCGGGTTGCCGACAAATTGCGGCAGCAAGGCCGAAAAAAACAGAATCGCCTTTGGATTGCTGATCCCTACCACAAACGACTTGCCCCACAGCACCGACAGGCGCTCCGGCAGTGCCGGCTGTTTAGTGGGCAAGCCATTGCCCTGTGCCAGGCGAAACTGCTGAATACCCAGCCACACCAGGTACGCCGCACCGGCCAGTTTGATGGCCATGAACACGCCCGGATGGGCGACCAGCACGGCATCGATGCCTAACAGTGCGCAGGCTGCCAGTACGGCAATCGCCAGCAAATCCCCGGTGAGGATCCACACCGCCCGGCCTGGGCCATAGACCAGCGCGTTGTTGATCAGGTAAATCGTCGAAGGCCCCGGCGAGCCCACCTGAACAATCGCGATCAAGGCGAATAAAACATAGTCCGTGAATGACATGGCAAACCCTTGGCTGAACCCACTGCAGAGATGCCGCTACACTACGGCGCAATTGGTATGGTTAGCAGTGCCATATAAGCCATTCAGGTATGGACCATTATGAGCAAGGGCAAAGTGACGCTGGCGCTGGAGCTTCCATTGCCCGCCGATGGCACTGGCGCGACCAAGCAAGAGCGCGCTTATCTCGCCCTGCGCGATGCGATTCTCAAAGGCCTGGTGCAGGCGGGTGACCGGTTGCCGTCGACACGGCAGCTCGCGCAACGCTGGGCGATTGCGCGGGGCACGCTGGAAAGTGTCTTCGAGCGCCTGCAACTGGAGGGCTACATCACCCGTCAGGTCGGTTCCGGCAGCCGTGTCAGCGCCGTGATTCCGGACAGCTATTTGAAGGCGGTCAGTGCTGCTCGCGCCACCCGCCTTGATCCACCGCCCCTGCAAAAGCCGCACGAGCGTGACGGGTTGCGGGCGCAAGTGGGCGTGCCGTTTGTAGCGCGGCTGGCCAACCCGCTGCTGATCGCCCCGGCCGAATGGGCGATGCATTTGCAACGCGCCATGGCGGCGATGCAGCCTGAGCAGATGTGCAGCGCCGAGCCACAAGGCTCATTGGCCTTGCGCGAGCAGATCGCCCGTTATTTGCGTCAGCATCGCGGCATCGATTGTCAGGCGCATGAGTTGCTCATCACCAACGGCATTCGCCATGGCATCGATATGATTGCGCGCTGCTTACTGGGGCCTGGCGATCATGTTTGCGTTGAAGACCCAGGCTACGCGGCGGTACACCGGATCTTCGAAGAGGCGGGCGCCACACTTCGCTATGCGCCCATCGATGATCAAGGGCTCGACCTGCGCGGGCTGGTCGAGCCGCACAATTGTCGCTTGGCGTATGTGACCCCGGCTCATCAATCGCCGCTGGGCGTGATCATGTCGGCCACCCGCCGACTGGAGCTGTTGAATTGGGCGCAGCGTCATGACGCCTGGATCATCGAGGACGATTACGACAGCGAATTCAATTACCAGGCGGCGCCGTTGCCGGCGTTGAAGTCCATCGACTCCATGCACCGGGTCGTGTACTGCGGCAGCTTCAATCAGGCGCTGTTTTCCAACCTGAGGCTGGGTTACTTGCTGGCGCCACCGGTGCTGCACACTCGCATTCTGGCGCTCTGGAGCACGGTGGGTCGCAGCGTCGGGGTTTCGGAGCAACTGGGTCTGGCGCAGTTCATGAGCGGTCCGGGCTTTTTGCGGCATCTGCGCCGCGCGCGCCAGGAATACCAGACCCTGCGCGACATCGTCCTGGACACCCTGAAGGCTGAAGCGCCGGGCTGCTATCGCATCAGCGGTGAGCACGCGGGGTTTCACTTGATCCTCTGGCTGTCGCCTGAGCACGATGAACAGACCCTGATCGACGAAGCCGCAAAATCCGGCGTGCTGCTGCAACCGCTCCGGCAATCATGCCGGCAGATTCAGCTTGAACCTGCCTTTGTCGTGGGCTTTGCCGCGCTCACCCGCGCCCAGGCCCGCAACGCTGCACAAAAGCTGGGCCAACTGCTTTACAGGTATTCGCTGTGCCGCTCGATCAATAACTGCTGATCATGGAACGCCATGAACGGCATGAGCTTTTCGAAGATCGTTTCGCGTGCCGTTGCGGTTATCCAGTCATTGCTGTCGCCCGCGGCTTCAAGCATGGCGCGCAGTACATGATCGACATCAAGGTCTGGCTCGACCTGCACCTGCCTGATCAGATCGCCAACGGCTGCGCGAAGCGCATCGCGATCATTGCACGGCGTGCTGATGCTCAGCGTTGAGGTCAGGTAACCGAGATGGCCACGGCCTCCGTCAAGCAATACCGACAGCGCCTCATACAGCCCGGCCCGTTGCGGCGGGGTAAACCAGGCTCGGTTGCTTGAGCTGCTGATGTAAAACCCCTGAAGCGCCTGCAGGGTCTGAATGGTGCCGAGCGCTCGATAATGCGCGGCCTCGACCAGCGGCACGCTGCGCACATCCGTAAACGTTTCGGTGCTGTTCCAGAATTGCACCTCGCGGGCCATTTCTCGGCGGGTGGCCAACGGGTGCAGCCAGTTGCGCCAATAGCGCCCGATGTGCCGTGCCCGCCAGCGGCCCACGGCAGGCAACAGGTCGTTGGTCAGCCATCGATAGGTGGTCATGCACGACCAGCCGGCTTTATCGAATGGCCAGCGTTGCGCACTCTGCGGCTCCCACAGGATGGCTATCTCATCGCCGTGACAAAATTCAGCGATGTTTGCGCCGAAGATCACCCCGTGGTAACCGGCGGCAGACACCGGCATCAATCGGTTATGCGTGTTGTGAAACATGTGCCATTCGGACGTACCGTTATCGGTGTCATGAACATGGGCGAATTCGAGCAGCGCATTCCAGACCCACGGCTTGACCTTGCAGAGCACCACGCGGGCGCCCATCCATTTCACCAACGGAAAGTTCTGCGACTGCCACTGCGCCTCGACTTCACGCAGGCTTTGGAGGTAGGCCTGCGAAAACTCGTCCGCGACACTGGCCACCGCTTCGGCGGCCTGGCGGGGCAGCAGGAACCGGCAGTTTTTCAGGTCGATGATGTGGTTATTGCGTTGCGTACCGGTCACGCCTTGAAGAAACGGTCGTACCTTCGGCAACAGAGGTTCGCCTTGATTACCCAGAAAGCGCTTGAGCAACCAGGGTTGATCCAGAACCACCATGACCCCTTCAGTGTCTGGCATCTTGATCGAAATGAGCGCTGACCCCTGATATTCCTCGGCACTGGGCAGAAAGGCCGAGACGTCGATCCAGGGCTGGCGCAATGACCATTGCCGGCCGTTGCTGTAACGGGTCGTGAGCTCCTCGTCGAGGATCGCGCCCTTGGCCAGAAACGCTTGCGCCAGGGCAGAAACTTCCTGCCGTGGGTCGGTAATGGCTTTGAGCAATGTGTCGTGAAAGCCGACTTTCTGCATCCAGTGGTTGCAGTACTGCTGAATGTCGGGGCCCGAAAAGAAGCGGGTAAGCACATCGGGAGCGTCCTTGAGCTTTTCGGTCAGGTGCTCGGCGGTCCACAGGTCGGCTTCGATACCGCGTGCCGACAGCTTTTGATGCGCCGCCACCCAGGCGCGGTCCAGCGACTTGATCGAGCTTTGCGCCAGTATCAGGGTGAAGCGTCCGGCGACGTCTGCCCATTCATTGAGCAGAAAGCGATCCACGGTCTGGGTCAGGTCGGCGGGGCCGAATCGATGCCAGCATTTGCATTCGAATACAGCCAGACGGTTTCGGTGCAGACGATCAAAGGCAAAGATATCGATGCCGTGCTGCGACACATTGCCCTTGTGGCCCAGGCGCTGACAGCCCGCCAGGGTGTGGTCCTTCTGCAACAGCCACCAGCACAATTGCTCGAAGGTTTGCCCGTCCATGGTTTCGAACAGCAAGGTGTTGAAGGCCTTGGGCGTGATGTGCTGCTGGGCCTTTACCGACGCCCCGGCGCCAAGGTGTTCACCCCACTCTTGCGGGTAGTTCTGCTCAATACTCATCGGGCTCGCATCACTGCTTGAAGCCTCAGAGGGAAACATGACTGCTTGCAGCGGATCAAGCCTGCCTCTGTGCGAGGCGTTCCATTACCGTTAACTATCAGCAACACCGGCAATATTAATTAGGCATTTTTCACCTCCCTGGCTTAACGTCGCCCGGCGTGAGATATCAATTTGATATCGAGTGTTTTCCCTGTCGACTTCCACTGAGCCCTGCGAATGAAAAAACCTCTTGCCCTCTCGACACGCATCGGCTTCGCATTTGCGGCCATCGTTTCGCTGCTGGTGCTGATCACCGCCGTAGGTATTCAGCGCGTCGGCTATATCGACAGCACGCTGGCCAACGTCAGTGACAACGCCGCCAAGGTCCAGCGCTACGCCATCAACTTTCGCGGCAGCGTACACAACCGGGCCATTGCCATTCGCGACGCGGTGCTGGTCGATAACCCGCAGGACCTGACGCGCCATCTGGCAGACATCGCCCGTCTGGAAAAAGACTACGCCGACTCGGCCGCGCCCATGGACCAGCTGTTCAGCACCCGCAGCGTCAGCGCCGAAGAAAGAACCCTGCTGGCCGCCATCAAGGACATCGAACAGCAAACCCTGGCGTCTTCGCGCACGCTGCTTGATCTGCGCCAGGCCGGCGATATTGCCGGCAGCCAGGCGTTATTGCTGCAGCGCACTTCGGGCCTGTACAGCGAATGGCTCAAGCGCATCAATACGCTGATCGACGCTGAAGAGGCGTCGATCAAAACCCAGCTCAACGATGTGCAGGCCACCGCCAGTGCCTTTCGTGGCCTGATGCTGCTGGCGACCGGTGTCGCCTTGCTGCTGAGCATTTTGCTGGCCACGCAGATCATTCGTTTCATCCGCTCGACCCTGGGCGCGGAACCGACCGAAGTGGCCCAGGCCATCGAGCGCCTGGCGGCCGGTGATTTGCAGCAAACCCTGAGCACGCGCTACCCGGCCAGTGTGATGGGCGTACTGAAGGCGGCGCTGGGGCAGTTGTCGGAAACCATCACGCAAGTGCGCGTGGCGGCGCAGGAAGTCAGCCAGGCGTCGGCGCAACTGACCGCCACTTCATCGCAGAACAACGAGCACATCAGCCGCCAGACCCGTGAAGCCGAGCAGGTCGCCACCGCCATCACGCAAATGGCCTCGACCGTCAGCGAAGTCTCCGGCTATGCCTTGAAAGCTGCCAGCGCCACGCAACTGGCCGACGCCGAAGTCGCCAGTGGCAACCAACTGGTGGCCGACACCTCGCAATCCATCGAAGCCCTGGCTGCGACCCTGACCCAGACCACTGACACCGTCGAGAAAGTGTCGCGCGACAGCGAGCAGATCGAGACGGTGATCGAGGTGATCAATTCGATTGCCGCACAAACCAACCTGCTGGCGCTGAACGCCGCCATCGAAGCGGCTCGCGCCGGTGAGCATGGTCGCGGCTTTGCCGTGGTGGCTGACGAGGTGCGCTCGCTGGCCAACCGCACCCAGCAGTCGACCCAGGAAATCCGCGAGATGATCAGCACCCTGCAAAGCGGCACCGAGGCGGCTGCACAGACCATGCGCGACAGCTGCGAACTGGCCAGCCGCACGGTGGACCAGACCCGCCATGCGCAGGCGGCACTGGCCAAGGTTCGCCACGAAGTGGGCGCCATCAACGACATGAATGCGCAGATCGCCAGCGCGGCGGTGCAGCAAAGCAGCGTGGCCGATGATGTGTCGAGAAACATCAGCCACATCCATGAACTCACCGTGCACACCGCCACCGGCTCGTCTCAGGTCGCCTCGGCCAGCGGCGAACTGGCGCAACTGGCCAGTCGTCTGTCCGACAAGGTCGCTATGTTCAAGGTCAGTGCCGCATGAGAGCCGATTTGAAATACAGCGCACCGCCCGCTACAGTCGCGCCCCGATCCGGCTGACACTGCCGGACCTTTGAAAAGGAGCCGCAGTTGAACGAGCAGACTTTGTCGATGCGCCTGGAACGTGTGGCGGCGCAGGTGCCGGCCGGCGCACGGCTGGGCGATATCGGCTCGGATCACGGCTATCTGCCGGTGGCGCTGATGCGCCGCGGCGTCATCATCGCAGCGGTGGCGGGTGAGCTGGCCTTGACGCCGTTTCATGCCGCGCAACGCAGCGTGCGCGAAAACGGCTTTGAACAGCACATCACCGTGCGCCTGGCCGATGGTTTGGCGGCCATCGAACCCGACGACGGCATCACCGTGATCAGCCTGTGCGGCATGGGCGGCGAGACGATCCGCGACATCCTCGCCAGCGGCAAGGCGCGCCTGAGCGGCGAAGAACGCCTGGTGATGCAGCCCAACGGCGGCGAACAGCCCTTGCGCCAATGGCTGATGGACAACGACTACCGGATTCTCAGCGAAGAAGTGTTGCGCGAAAACCGCTTCGACTACGAAATCATCGTCGCCGAACGCAGCGGGCCGGTGGCTTACAGCGCGCAAGAGTTGTACTTCGGCCCGCTGCAAATACAGACTCGCAGCCCGGCGTTTTTAGCCAAGTGGCAGCGCAAGTTGAAGCACAAGCACAAGGTGCTGGCGACGCTGGAAAACGCCCGGCAAGCGGTGCCTGAAGAGAAGCTGCAAGCGCTCAAGTGTCAGGTGCAGTGGATTAGCGGGTTGTTGGGCTGATCGGCGCCCCTGATCTAGCCGGGGTGACTGCGCAACGGCAGTTTCTTCCTGGCGAATCCGTTAACAACGAGATAGAGCAACGGGCCAATCGATACGAAGACTGCCGTTATCAGGAAGTAAGGCACCACCGATGCCAGAGACCGGCCTTTGGAGCGAGCGTCCCGATACATCCAGATGCAGGCGAGGACACCGAGCAGATAGAGGTCGATGACTACCTGGGCAGTGTCCGGGCTGGAGATGAGCTCAATGCCGAAGTCGATGAGCGATTGCTCGGCAACGAACAGAGTGCCCGCCGTATACAAGGAAAAAACCACCAGCGTAGCAAGTGACAGGTAGGGTCTTTTCATTTGTCCTCCTTGAGCAAGAAACGATGATCAACACTGACAAGTGTGGTGATAGGGTCACCACTGGATCAATGACCTCACAGGTCATGGACTCAGCCAATTTACGCCGTCAGAGTCGAACCATGAGCACCCGACCTTTTCCTCGAGCCACACCCTCAACCCCTGCCGGTGAGCAGTTGCGTCAGCTGCGACGTCAGGCAAAACTGAGCCAGCTCGACCTCGCCTTGATGTCAGGTATCTCTCAGCGCCACCTCAGTTGCATCGAGACCGGCCGCGCCAGGCCTGGCCCATGCACGCTGCATAACCTGCTGATGGCACTCGATGCGCCTCTGGAGCACTGCAACACTGTCTTTCTTGCGAGTGGTTATGCACCGCGCTATCAGGCAACGCCTCTGACTTCGCCAGGCATGGAGGCCGTTCGTGATGCCATTACTCACCTGCTTCATGCCAATAACCCCGCACCGGCGGTTGTCTTGGGGAGTCAGTGGGAGGTATTGGCAGCCAACGCCAGCACTGGAGTGCTATTCGATCTGGTCGGCCTTAGCGCCGATGCAGCAGAAGGGCTGAATCTGCTAGTGACGCTGCTGGAGCCAGGAGGGTTGGGCGACCACCTCAACAACGTCGAGGAAATCCGATTGATTGCCTGGCAAAGGGCTGCGAGAGAGGCGTTGAGCAATCCGCAGCTCGCCAGGCTTCTGCAAACGCTGCCCACGCCTCAAGAGGCTTCCACCATGACAAACGAACCTCCTCCGTTGGTGCTGACGCGGCTTGATTCAAGGCACGGGGAACTGACGTTCATGTCAACGTTTACAACATTTGGCATGCCTCTGGACATCACGATGGAATCGCTGCGTATCGAGCACCTGATTCCTGCCGATGCCAGAACCTGGGAAGTCATGACCCAGGCCTATGAGCAATTCCGCCAGAATTTGAAAGGCCATGCAGAAACGCCATAAGGTGTTATCAAACTAATTTATCGTGGCCAAAGCCTCATCACGCACTCAATCGCGCGCTCGATAACCTCCAGCGCCACGCCATCGCGTGCCATGGGCGAGATACCCAGCATGAAACTCTCGAACGTCGCTGCCAGCCCATCGATGTCGGTCTCTTCCTCAAGCTCGCCGTAGGCCACGCCGCGTTCGATACAAAAGCGTATGCCGACGCGGGTGCGGGCCCTGGCGCGGGTCAGTGGTGCCGCCACCTCGGCACTGGCCGGCACGCATCCACTCATGGTGCCGAGCGCGACCATACAGCCCTTGGGATGGCCGGCCGCGCATTGCATGGCCGCCGACTGACGCAAGGAGGTTTCCAGCGCCTCGCGAGGTCCCATGTCTTCCTCGAACAGCGGATCGTTCACACGGCCATAGCTGCTCATGTAGCGCTCGACCACCTCATGAAACAACGCCTCTTTCGAGCCAAAGGCGGCGTAAAAGCTCGGCGCTGTGATGCCGCCGCCGATGCCGGCTTTCAACTGGTTCAGTGATGTCGCGTCATAACCGTGCTCCCAGAACAGCAACAAGGCCTGCTCGACGGCCTGGTCTCGATCAAAGCGGCGGGGGCGTCCCATCTGTGCCATGGCGGGTGGTCATCCTGAAAGGGAAGGGACTTAAATACTAATCGATACAAAAGTCGTTGACGAGCCTGAGGTGATGATGGCTACATATATATCGATCAGTATATAACTCTGGAGTATGTTCATGACCCCCGCACCATCACCCGCCAGGCTGCCGATCGGCGCGCTACTGGCTTTTGCGATGACAGGTTTCATCTGCATCATGACCGAGACCTTGCCCGCCGGCCTGTTGCCCGCCATCAGCGCCGGGCTTGACGTGCCGGTCAGCCTGGCCGGACAAACCGTCACCCTGTATGCGCTCGGCTCGTTGCTGGCGGCCATTCCCCTGACCGTGGCCACCCGGCGCTGGTCGCGGCGGCGGGTATTGCTCGCCACCGTGGTGGGCTTCATGGTCTTCAACAGCCTGACGGCACTGTCATCCAGTTATGCGCTGACGCTGGTGGCGCGCTTTGGCGCCGGCGCTGCAGCGGGTCTGGCCTGGAGCCTGCTGGCCGGCTACGCGCGGCGCATTGTCGATGTCTCCCAGCAAGGCAAGGCGATGGCGATTGCCATGGTCGGCACACCGATTGCGCTGTCGCTGGGCGTGCCCGCCGGCACCTGGCTGGGCAACCTGCTCGGCTGGCGCATGGCATTCGGGGTCATGACGTTCATGGCCATGGGGCTGATCGTCTGGATACTGCTCAGCGTGCCGGACTATCCGGGTGAAGACACCCGTCAGCGCCGCTCGGTGTTCAGCGTGCTGCGCCTGCCGGGCATTCGGCCGATCCTCGCGGTGGTGGTCAGCTGGATGCTGGCGCACAACATCCTCTACACCTATATCGCGCCTTTCGCGGCGCAATCGGGGCTGGCCGAACACGTCGACAAGGTGCTGCTGGCCTTCGGCGCCGCCTCCCTGCTGGGCATCTATATCACCGGGCGATTGGTCGACCGTTTCCTGCGCCAGGCGGTATTGACCAGCCTGGCGGCCTTTGCCCTGGTTGCCTTGCTGTTCGCGCTGGCCGCGCCATCGCCGGCCATTCTGCTGGGCGGTACGTTGATTTGGGGGCTGAGCTTCGGCGGTGCCGCTACGCTGCTGCAAACCGCTTTGGCCGACAGCGCAGGACCACAGGCCGACGACGCCCTGTCGATGAACGTGGTGGTCTGGAACAGCGCCATTGCCGCCGCTGGCGTTGCCGGTGGCGCCTTGCTGGAAACCTTCGGCGTGCAGTCGTTCCCCTGGGCGGTGCTGGCGCTGGTTCTGATTGCCTTCGGCTTTACATCAGCGGCGCATCGCCACGGATTTACCTCCGGCAGCCGCCATGGCGCCGTCGTGACTCACTGACATGAACCTGAGGAAACACCATGAACAAGCAAAGTGACCAACGCGTAATGGTAGTGGGCGGCAGCCGTGGCATCGGTGCCGCCATCGTGCGGACCCTGGCGCCCAACGCCGGCGCCTTGAGTTTCACCTGGTCCAGTTCTGAAGCCGCCGCCCGGCAACTGGCGCAGGAAACCGGCAGCCGGGCGTTGCAACTCGACAACATGGACCGGGCAGCACTGTTCGAGACCCTGGAAGCCGAGGGCCCGCTGGATGTGCTGGTGATCAACGCCGGCATTCTGGTCGCGGGTGATCCGCTGACCCTTGATCCCGACGATATCGACCGATTGTTCTATATCAACGTAAATGCGCCATACCACGCCGCCGTTGCGGCCGCCCGCAGCATGCGCACCGGCGGGCGGATTATTTTCATTGGCTCAACCAACGCCGATCGTGTGCCCATCGAGGGCCTGTCGGCCTACAGCGCCAGCAAGGCCGCGCTGGTCGGCATGGCCAAGGGACTGGCGCGCGACTTTGGCCCGCTGGGCATCACCGTCAACGTCGTGCAACCCGGCCCGACCGACACCGACATGAACCCGGCCGATGGCCCGATGAAAGACACCATGCACAGCTTCATGGCCATCAAACGCCACGCCACCGGTGGCGAAGTCGCAGCCCTGGTGGCATGGCTGGCCGGGCCCAATGCAGGCATGGTCACCGGCGCTGCGCTGACGGTGGACGGCGGGTTTGCGGCGTAGGCCTAAAGACCCAGCTGCGAAAGCCCCGGGTGATCATCGGGGCGACGGCCCAAGGGCCAGCGAAACTTGCGTTCAGACTCTTGAATCGGCAGGTCATTGATGCAGGCGAACCGATGGGCCATCAGGCCGTTTTCGTCAAACTCCCAGTTCTCGTTGCCGTAAGAGCGGAACCAGTTACCCGAATCGTCGTGCCATTCGTAGGCATAACGCACGGCGATTCGGTTATCGGTAAACGCCCACAGTTCCTTGATCAGACGGTAATCGAGCTCTTTGTTCCATTTGCGCTGCAAAAATGCCTGCGCCTCGGCACGTCCGTTCACGAACTCGGCGCGGTTACGCCATTGCGTTTCCACGGTGTAAGCCAAGGCCACCTTGGCGGCATCGCGGCTGTTCCAGCCGTCTTCGGCCAGGCGCACTTTCAGCGTGGCCGATTCGTGGGTGAAGGGCGGAACAGGTTGAAGGATTTCAGGGGTAGACATCGTGCTGGCTCCCGGTGGGTGAAAGGTCAGTGGTTACAAGTCCGGCACCACAGGCTGGATGCCGTCCTCGTGCTGTGCCGGTACAGCACAGCAGATCAGCACCGTGTTGTCAGCGCTTGCCCTTGCGTTCCAGGAATCGTACGCCCAGAGACAGCGGGAAGCACAGGGCGAAATACATCGCGCCCACCAGGATGTAGGTCTCCAGCGGCATGAAGTACACCGCGCTGAGATCTTGTGCCCTCAACATCAGGTCGGGTGCCGCGATCAGTGAGGCGACGGAGGTGTCCTTCAGCAGCGAAATCGCGACGTTGCCAATAGGCGCGAGAACGATCCTGATGGCTTGAGGGAGTACGACCCAACGCATCACCTGCGCCCGTGGCATGCCGATGGCCTTGGCTGCTTCAACCTGGCCCTTGGGCACCGCTTCAAGACCGGCACGGTAGATCTCCGCAAGGTAGGCAGCAGCATTCAGTCCTAAACCGATAATCGCTGCAATGAACGAACTGAACTCGATCCCCACGGCCGTGAGGCTGAAGTAAATGATGAACAGCTGTACCAGCGCGGGCGTTCCTCTGAAGATCTCGATATAGATCGAGGCCGCCCGCCTCAGTGGAACGCTTGATGAGCGTCTGGCCAGCGCCAGGGCCAGCCCTGCAATCAAGCCGATCACCAGTGCACCGATTGCCATCTGCAAGGTAGCCAGTGCGGCCGCCAGGAGTTCTACGTGGGTTGCATCCCACAGTTCGCCGTATCCCATCTCAATTCTCCTTGACGACTTTCAGGCGGCGCTCGGTGCGAGAGGCCCAGTAGGCAATGAACAGGCTCAGCGCGAGGTAGATGATCGCCAGCAGAAAGTAGATAAGGTTGGTTTGATAGGTTTCACTCACCAGCATTTTTGCCTTGAAGGTCATCTCTGGAACCGCCGCAGCGGATGCCAGTGAGGTGTCCTTGAGCAGGCCGATGGCAAAGTTCGCCATGCCTGGAATGGAAATCTTGAAAGCCTGCGGCAGCACGATGATGCGCATCGCCATGCTTCGAGTCATTCCAATGGAATACGCAGCTTCCGCCTGTCCTTTGTCGATAGTCTTGATGCTGGACCTGAAAACCTCGGACAGGATCGCTGCGCCGTTGAGCCCGAACCCGATGATCGCGGCGCCGACGGCAGGCAATGTGATGCCTATGTAGGTAAGGCCAAAATACAGGATGAACAGCTGTGTCAGGATCGGGATATTGCGAAATACCTCCAGGTAACAGCTGGCGAGAAAACCCAGCGTGCGGTGGCGTGAAAGCCGCATCAATGCCAGGCAAAAACCTAGCACTGCGGCGACGATGAAAGCAGCCAGGGTCAGCCCGACGGTGGTCAATGCGCCGATGCCGAGCACATTCAGGAAATACGGCAACATCTCGAAGGCTTTGCCGAAGGAACTGCTATCAACCATGATCAGTGCTCCTGAACTGCTCGAATGAACGAGCGGGTTCGTTCTATTTCACTGTCATGGAAAATCTGCCGGGGAGGCCCTTGCTCAATGATGTTCCCATCGGCCATGAACACCACCTGATCAGAAACGCTTTCAGCAAAGCGCATTTCATGAGTGACGATAATCATCGTCATTCCTTCATCCGCAAGACTTCGCATCACGTTCAGCACTTCACCGACCAGTTCTGGGTCGAGCGCCGAAGTCGCCTCATCAAACAGCATCAGCTTGGGTCGCATTGCCAGCGAGCGTGCGATTGCGATCCGTTGCTGCTGCCCGCCAGAAAGCTGCTCTGGGTAGGCATCACGCTTGGCCAGCATACCGACCTTCTTCAAAAGCTCTTCAGCATGATCGATGGCCTCTCTCTTCTCGCGCTTCTGTACCTTCATGGGGCCCAGGATGATGTTCTCCAGGACGGTGAGGTGTGGAAACAGATTGAAGCGCTGGAAGACCATGCCCATCTCGGCACGCATACGGGCCAGGTCCTTGTCTCCCATGGGCACCTTGCGGTTACCCACGAGCCGCTGGCCGATCAGCTCGTTATCCAGGTAGATACTGCCCTGAGTGGGCTCCTCCAGATAATTGATGCAGCGAAGTAACGTGGTCTTGCCGGACCCACTGGGGCCAATGAGCGAAATCTTCTGGCCCTGTTGCACGGTAAGGTCGATGCCTTTGAGTACGTTCAAACTACCGAAGGATTTGTGTAATCCCTCGACGCGCACCAGTGGGTTCAATACAGCCATGAGCGTTATCCGTAAGTGATGAGACAGGTGTTAAAACAGCGCCGTTTCAGGCGAAGGCTTGGCTAAAGTCGCGAGGTTCGTGCTTGAACGGACCGATAACATTGCCTTTCTCATCCCGGTCTACGCCGAGTCGACCATCTTTGGCCATCGGCACAAGGTAGTCGTCATTCTTGATGCCGTATTTGGCGAGGATAGGCTTGATCTGATGGGTAGACTTCATCCAGCGAAGACCCTGGTTCACGGCATCGAACAGGTCCTGGTTTTGCGGATGAATGCCCCAGATCGCCTCGAACTTACCGGTCAGGGCCGGGTATTTTTCATCGAAAACGATGGGGACTTGTTTAAGCTTCAGGCTTGGGTCCTGAAGGATCATGTAGTCGATTGTCGGGGCGTCCAGCACAGCGAAATCAAGGCGTCCGGCCCGGACGTCACGAAGGCAGGCATCAGTGCCGTCGTACAGCTTGACCTCTTTCACACCCGGCACTTTTTTCATGTCAGGGATCGAGAAATAGCCGGTGTAGCTACCGATGGTGCGACCCTTGAGGTCATCCACGGTCATTGATGTGGTGAAAGGCTCGTCTTCACGCATCAGCAGGTAGGCGCTGGTGTAGAAAACCGAGTCGGTCAGGAGCAGGATTTTCGAGCGCATGGGGTTCCAGGCGAAGTTGCCGCCGAACCAATCGGCACGACCCGAGCGAACGGCCTCAACCACCGCAGGGAAACCCATAGTCTGAACATCCAGCTTCAGTTCTAATCGGTCGGCGATGACTTTGAGCAGTTCCAGGTCGGTACCCACTGGCATTCCGTCCCGCATCGCACCCAATGGCATTTCCCCGAGGCATGCCGCCGTCAGGTAGCCAGGACGAATGGTTTTGATTGGCTCACCCGCAGCGAAAACTTTGGACACAGGGCCCAAGGCTCCCAATGCAATAGCAGCCATTGAACCGTAGCCAGTCGCTTTGAGAAAGCCGCGCCTGGAGAAGCCCTGCGTAACAAATGTTGAGTCAGACATAGATCACCTACGAAAAATGATGAGCTTGGCAGAATGGGTTCGATTGTTACGTGGGTCTCGATTCAAGCTGGACGTAGCAGCCGGTCTTTTTGTTTGTAACCATGACAAGCATTACAATATCCACCTTAAAGAGAGTCTTTTTGCTTGTCAACGGTCGTTTTATCGGATAAAAATCACTACAACATTGTTAGTTGTCTCGTTTGTTGCATTACAAGCATGACAATAGGGAAGAGCACGCCGTGAATGCATCTGATCAATTACTGGACGACCTGAAAGCCAGCGCCGCTTTGCAGCGCGGCAATAGCGAGACGCTCTATGCGCAGCTTGCAGACGCTTTGGCACAAGCTATCGAGAGCGGTAAGGTGCAGCCGGGTGACCGTTTGCCGCCGCACAGGGACTTCGCAAGCGTACTCGGGCTCAACATCACCACCGTGACCCGGGCCATGGCAGTCCTTCAGCAGAAAGGACTGGTGCAAAGCCGTCCTGGTCGCGGAACGCAGGTATCACTTGCTCGCCATCCCGCCGCTCAATTCCAGTCCGCGCCGAGCAATGATCCGGACACGGTCGATCTGAGCGTCAACCGACCCGCGACAACTGGATTCAATCGGGTTTTAGCCGCGCTGCTACCTCGGCTCCACACCGATCCGCGCTTCATCGATATGAAGGATTACCATCCTTCAGAAGGTCCCCTTTGGGCCCGTGAAGCCGCTGCCCAATGGCTTTGCCATACCGGCGTACCCGCGCAAGCATCACGCATGCTGATCGTTGAAGGCGCCCAGCATGGAATCGCAAGCACCCTTAGAAGCCTTGCGAATGCAGGCGATGTGGTGCTGGCCGATAGCGTGACCTATCAGGGGATCAACGCCCTGTGCCGGTCACTTGGCCTGGTGCTGATCGGCGTCGATGGGGATGCCAGGGGCATGTCACCAGAGGCCCTGAAAAACGCATGCGACGAATATGATCCGCGCCTTGTTTTTCTGGTCCCCTCCATTCAGAACCCAACAGCCATCACGTTGGACCTGGAGCGCAGGGAAGAACTGGCCGCTGTGATCCGCACGACCAACCTTCTGGTGATTGAGGACGATGTATATCGCCCTTTGCTGGATAGCTCTCCACCTCCATTTGTGAGCCTGCTGCCGGACAGGACGATCTATATTTCTGCTCTTTCAAAATGTATTGCGCCAGGGCTGCGGATGGGGTTCGTTCTTGCGCCGCCGCATCTGGTCCAGGACATATCGACGATGCAACGAATCGATTGCTGGAGCACATCTCCGCTGACATCGCTGATTGCGGCGAAATTGATCGAAGAAGGTCACGCGGAACAACTGGTTACCGAGCAGAAGGAAGAGTTACGCGAACGCCAGTCATTGCTCGCAGAACATCTGGATGGCCTGGAGTTTCAGAACAGCCCCACGGGCACTCATGCATGGCTCGTTTTGCCTGAACCCTGGATTGGCTCACGCTTTGCGCTCCTGTGCCAGGAACGAGGCGTGATCTTGCTTGCCGCAGGCGCATTCACGCTGAGGTCCGAGCTTTCACCTCAAGCGGTGCGCATCAATATCTCGGCCGCTCTTTCCCGAGAGCACCTTGTTAAAGCGTTGAAAGTGATCAGCCAGCTCGCCCGGCAGGGTCACCTCTACATGCACAACCGGATCTGAACAGATGACTCAGCGTATCAACGGTGATGTGGCCGTCATTGGGGCCGGAGTTGTTGGCGTTTCAACCGCCTTGTGGCTCCGACGTCAGGGCTACAAGGTTTTACTGATCGAGCGCGACTCCATTGCTTCGGGCGCATCGTTTGGTAATGCGGGAACGTTGGCGCCTTATGGCGTGATGCCTATCGCTCAGCCTTCGATACTTGCGTCGCTGCCGTCGCTACTGTTCTCATCCGAGTCACCCTTCGTAATCAACTGGGCCCGGCTGCCCAAACTGATGCCCTGGTTGCTCAGGTTTTTGAACGAATGCAGAACCTCACGATTCGAGGCGAACTCAAAAGCCTTGCACCAGATTCTCCAGCACGTTTACACCGGCTATGCGCCACTTCTGGATGAGTGCCCGCAAGCGAATCGGCGTCTGAGCCACAACGGATGCCTTTATAGCTACGGCACGGATGCCGGTTTTGCAGGCGCCCGGCAAGCCATCGAATGGCGCCATGCCTTGGGGATTGCTCAGCAAGTGCTCACGGCTTCAGAAGTCGACCAAATGGAGCCTGCACTGGAAGGCAAGTCTGTCGCAGGCCTGATGTTCCCGAACTCATCCCACATGAACGACCCCAAAGCGTTCATCGAGGCACTTGCAGCTCCTCTGGTCGCCGATGGCTCACTCATCAAGGCCACCATCACGGGAATTAAGTCGCAGGCAGACGGTGTGACGCTGTCCGGCGCCGGCGGTGAAACCTATAAGGCAGACCGAATCGTTGTATGCAGTGGCGCATGGTCAGCGTTGCTGGCCGCCCAACTGGGTGACCGCGTCCCGCTGGATACAGAGCGTGGGTATCACATCGAGTTTGATATGGATCAGCCATTGGTCAGCAGACCCTGCTGCCCTGTCGAGAGCGCATTTTACATGACGCCGATGGAGGGCCGCCTGAGGGTCGCGGGCACTGTCGAGCTAGGCTCAATCAAAGACCCCGCGAACCCTAAAAGATTTGACTATCTGGAGCGCCACGTCCGTCGTGTCATGGGCATCACTGCACCAGTGGCACGTCAATGGATTGGTTACCGCCCATCCCTTCCAGATTCCCTGCCGGTGATAGGGCCTTCGCCAAATGATCCCCGAGTGATTTATGCCTTTGGCCATCAACACCTCGGGTTGACTCTGGCAGGCGCAACTGGAGAACTGGTAGCGCAATGCATTGCAGGAAACGCGCCTGACTGGCTGCAACACTTCTCGGTCAGCCGATTTTAAACGATACAGTCCATAGGGGATTTTTGATGAGCACCATTAAGCGCCAACATACCAGCAAGCGAATGAGCCAAATCGTGACTCATGGCGAGACGGTATATTTGGCAGGCCAGGTCGGCGACAAACATGAATCGGTTGCCGACCAGACTCGTACCGCCTTATCACGCGTCGATGCGCTTTTGAAGGAAGCAGGGTCGTCACGCGAGCATCTGCTACAAGTGACCATCTGGCTGGCTGACATGGCTGACTTTGCAGCGATGAACGAAGTGTGGGACGCCTGGGTGCCCGAAGGACATGCACCGGCACGAGCGTGTGGCGAGGCAAAGCTGGCTGATTCGCGATTGCTGGTCGAATTGCTTGTCATTGCTGCCAAAGCCTAGAACAAGGCAAAAACCGTGGTCATGGCGAGCGATTTACGCTTGACCGCGTTCGCCTGAACCTCGACATAGAGCCGAAAATTTTGCCAGCATCTGCTTGATGCGGTGGACATGTATGGCCCATGCACGTCGAAAGTTCTTCGACTTGCACGAGACCAACAAGCGCCAGATCGCCGAAAAAGTGCTGCACTGCATCGTGGCCTTGTACAAAGTGGGGCGAGAAAACCGCGAACTGGAACCAGGTGACCGGCAGCAAGTACGGCGAAAAAAAGCAGCTACTCAACGCGCGTCTGCCGACCGTGGCCATGACGCAAACTTGATTGCGCCCATTGTTCTGCGCGGGTCACGGGTATTCCATGCAGTGCGTTGAATGTTTTCGTTACATCCCACGCGACACCACGGCCGATCGCAAAAACTGCCCGGTACTTTCGTAAGTTATCGTCAGGTTTTTCTGCAAGGTCTGCCAGCAACTGTTGCACGCCAAGTGCTCGGCGCTCGACTTTCCGTTCGATGACTCGCTCAACCAGATCAGCCAAATCGCCGTAGGTGAGGGTGTCACCAGCGGTGTATACGACCTGATTAATAAAGCGCGGGCTGTGCAGGACAATGGCGGCGGTGAGCGTGCCGATGTCTTGCGGTGTTGTCACCGTCACCATGGTTTCAAAGCTGCCTAACGCATTGACCTGTCCGGCGGCCAGGTCAACGACCCCGAAAGCTGGATCGAACAGGAAGCTGGTGAACATGCCGGTGGAAATAATCACCCATTCAGTCCGGGATTGAGCACGCAACAAGTCGCGAACATCCAGTTGCTCGTCGAACAGGTCTTGAGGGCTGCCACGACCAATCAAGTCGTAGTCAACACCGAACTGCCATGGAATATAACGTTTCACACCCGACGTGAGCGCGGCTTCAGTCAGTTTAAGCTGAGTGCCACGGCCCGCAGCAAACCCTACGCAACTGATCACTGTGTCGAAGCGCCCCAGCACCGCCGCAAGCTCTTCGATGGAGGCATTAGTGATGTCGGCTGTCTCAACAGCAACCCCTAGCTTCCTGATGGCTTGAATGTCCTGTTGTTTTTCCATTGACGAGTTCTGCACAGTGGCTTCACGCAGCAGCACGGAAATGCTCGCCGATTCGGTTGATCGGCCGGCCAGTCCTTGCAACACGGCAAGCCCCAGTTCACCGGCCCCCAATACCAGAATACGTTGTTTGACGTTTGAAATAGCAGCCTGCATGGTGAGCCCCTGTTTGACGTACTTAACTTGAAGCCAGGAATCTTGTCATGGACATCGATGCGCAAAAAGTAGGTACATCGGTGATACCGAGCGGGCTGGATGCTCAGGAAATCGTGCGCCTTTCAGAGAATGCCTGTCGCGAACTCAGCGAAGACGAGGATGGTCTCAAGCGCGATATCCTCAGTCATTCCGGTAACCGATGGTCACTAGGTGTGGTGCATGCGCTAGGAGTGAGTAGCCCCTTGCGTCACGCGGAGTTACGTCGCCGATTGCACGGCGTCACTCAACGCATGCTCACTCACACGCTGCGTCAGCTGGAGCGCGACGGCCTGATCTCTCGTCGCGACTTTGGCGAAAAGCCCTTGCGTGTCGAATATGCTCTGACCGAGCTTGGAATGGGGTTATTGGTGCAGATGATTCCGCTGTGGACGTGGGTGATCGAACAGTCGGAGGGGTTTAATGCGGCTCGCAAACGTTATGACACACGGTAAGGGGGAATAATGCACTGGCGGCAGCCCATGAAAAACTTCTCGATGATCCTGACTTCGAAAAGGTTTTAGCCGAGGGAATGTATCGGTACTCGATCATGGCAACGTGTATTTTTCCCGACGTTCTTGGCCTATGCGGATACTTTGACGATGCCTACAGTGTTTCCGGTCGGTACCGACCCCGAACGGACACTCGGCCAAAGTCGCCTGGAAACGCCAGCTTTGTTCAGGTTAACGTCTGTCGAGAGGTGAGTATGGACGCAGAGAGCGCTGTTGAATTGGTGTGTGCAAGGCTGCTGGGAGAGAACTCTATCCCGGTGAAGATCCGCACGAGAAAGCGGGTGTCCGAGGAGGAGGTGAGTGAGCTGTTTTTTGCTATTGATTGTCTGATTATTCATTACAGAGGTCAGAGTGCGATTCCTAAACGCTTGGCACTGGCCTTTGTGGATATATATGTTGGGTTGAATTCAGCAGATGAGTTTTATGATGAGGGTGAGATCCAGAGGTATGAGGATATCGGGATCGCTCTTCAGGAAAAGGCATACGCGTTATTCGAAGCAAATTGAGGTGGGTTGGGAAAGCCGTTTTGCAGGGTATCTGCTTGATGCAGTGGGGATCTATGAGCAAGGAAAACCGGATTCATTTTGAAGAAGAGCTGCAAAAAGAACTCAAGCATATCGAGTGCAAGGAGTTGGTCGTCACGGTCGTCAAGAGAGGCCTGAAATTTCGCTTCGAAAAGAAGCTGGTCGCGGAGCTGCATTTTCAGTATTTGATGAAAGCGCACGCATTCACTTTGTTGGGGTGGGTCTTTGGGGGACCTGTTTTTGAGGCCATGTCCAAAATAGACATGCCTTACAAGAGTAACCTGGGCAGTGATGCATGCTTTTCGTTTATCACCTCGGGCAGGCAGGATAAAAAATTCAGTCCCAGTATTTACGGCGAGATAGCGGTTCCCCGGCCTGAGCACGCAAGTGATGTGTGTCAACATATCCGGCGTGCGCTTGAGCAATACTATGTTCCTCTGATAGTCGGCTGCATACTGCCTGGGGAACGGACTATCGATGATGTCATTTACTCGCCGAGAGACTATTCCTACCCTGCAGCATTTATTCATTGCGCCATCGCTTGCAACCCCTCGATAGTGAAAGAGGGCGTGAAAGAAAAGCTGAGGTCCAACAAGAAAATCATTAAAAACAAAAGCTTTGATTATGAACTTTTAGGCATTCACGCCCTCCAAGGTGGCCTTATCACCCACGGCAGATAAGTGAGTGAAGCAGGCAGCGTGGGTTGCCGCTTCGCCAACAGCACGGCAGGGCTTGAAGGTTATAAACGCGAGCTCAGCCGGTACAGTGTCACCGCTCGAGAATTGGATCCGGGCGTTATTCGATGGAGCTACACATGAAGTCTTTTAGCAAAATTATGGCGTCTGCAGCCTGTGGTCTGGTTTTGGCAGGTTGCACCGGCACGCCTATGAAGACTCAGCAATACGACAGCAGCCAGTACACCGTCCTGGGTCACAGCGAAGCCAGCGCTACCGGCTTGATGCTGCTCGGTTTCATCCCTATTCGTCAAAACGATCGGTTTGTCCGTGCACAGACGTCTGCCATCCAGGCCAAAGGCGGCGATGCGCTGATCAATACGCAAGTGCAGGAAAAGTGGTTTTGGGCTTATGTGTTGAACGGCTACACCACGACGGTATCCGGTGATGTGATCAAGCTGAAAACGGCTCAATAAACCAAGGAGTTGCTGAAGCAGAGGGTAGTGTGCGATCTACTCCTCTGCGCAACTCAAGCGTTATTGCCTGATACAGGGGTGAAGCGTCCAGGTTTTCTAATTTTCAGATCGGCTCCGCAAATAAGCCGCCATCGCCGCGAAACGATTCCGGGTTTCCCATTCAAATATCCTGTTGACCAGCGGATCAAGGATGCGACCCAGCCACAGCGGCCTCAACTGCACACTGAACGTGTAAATCAACTCTGAAGAAGTCCCATCAATATCACGATGCCGCATTGAAGCGGCCCACCCGTGGAAGCAACCCGATGGCTCGACCAGAACCGCTGCGGCAACCTGCGCGGGTCGGTAGTTGACGAAGCGGGTGCGCATGGCAAACAGTCGTTTCCAGCCTCGTCCCTCATTCACGCTAATCGCACCTATATAAGGGTGACTGCCACCCCCTTCCACGCTGGCGTGAGACAGCAATGTGTCCCATTGCTTGCGCACAGCATGGTTGTGAAACGCTTCAAATGCGTCAGCGGCGCTGGAAGGCATGATCAGAGTGATTCGACGCTGGGCCATGAAATTCCTCGTCGGTATCGAATGCGGCCAATTTCACCCTGTCTGGCAGTACCAGGGAGCGTTTCACCGCGAGCCCCGGTACGGCCGTGAGAAGTGGCCAGCAGTGTAGCGGGCATTCCAGGCCCACGGCATCAACGATAGAACAGCCTGCGCAGGTCATTGCGCTGCTTACGCGTTTCGACCAGCGCCTGGTCCAGCGGCAAGGCGGGCCACAGCTTGTCCCTGAGCGCCACTTCGGTCGGGTAGAAGGGCGGAGCCGGTGCGTTGGGCATGGTCGTCAGCATGTGTGACTCGCGCGCCAGAACGCTTTGTCCATGCGGCGAAAACAGCCAGGCCGAGAACAGCCGCGCGGCGTTGGGGTGCGCGGCGTCCTTGACCACGGCAATCGCAAACGGCGAGTCGAAGGTGAAGTCGGGGATGAACCTGATCGCAATCGGCCCGCCCAGTGCCTGTTGGCGCGTGACCACGGTCAGGTAGGCCCACAGGTACAGGTCGACCCGACCTTGCGCCAGTTCCAGGGGACCGGTTTCCGAGCCCAGTGCCGGGCGGCCGTACTGGGCCAGCAGGCCGATTTGTTCGTCCGTGATCCGGCCGTGCTTACGCAAGGTCGCCACTGCGATGTCGGCGCCGCCCAGCGGGCTGAGCAGGCCGATGCGGCCTTTCCAGCGCGGGGTCAGCAGTTCGTCGAAGTTCTGCGGCAATTCCTCGGGCTTCACTCGTTCAGTGTTGTAGGCCAGGCCATAGACCTTGGAAAACGGCGAGAAGGCATAGTCGCCCGGCACGCGGTAATGCGCGTCCAGTGCGCTGGCCGTCGGCGGTTGCCAGGCGGCCAGATAACCCTTGCTGGCCACATCGGGAATCGCGATTTGCGGTTGCAGCAAAATGTCGGCGTAACGCTTGCCGGTGGCCGCTTCCGCATCGATGCGTGACATGGCTTGCGCCGGTGAGACGAACAGGTAGGTGATGCGCAGCCCCGGAAAGGCCATGCTGAACTCACGCCACAGCGGCTGCCACGGCGTGTCGCTGGCCGCGCCATACACGGCGATTTCGTCCTCGCCTGCGGCAAGTGCCTGGCGATACAGATCGAGCAAGGCAGCCTGCTCGGCAGCGGTGCCGCTGGGCTGAGCCTGAGTCTGCGCCACCGCGTGGGCTGCAACCGAGGGCGCCTGATCGCAGCCGGCGAGCAGCATTAAACCCAACAGCAACCAGCCGCGATTCATACCGCCTCCTTGAGCGCCGTCTGCGCCAGCTCTTCGTCGGTGAACGGCAGCGCGACGGCTTCACCGGGCAGAAACGCAATGTGCGCCTGGGTGCCGATCAGCCTGCGGTCGTGGTCGACGCCGCGGCCCCATTGATCGAGAAACAGCGAGCCCAGCAACGGCGTATCGCCCAGGCGCACTTCACCCTGATAGCGCTCGCCGATGTAGGTGATCTTGTCGAGGCTGACCGTCAGCGCGTTCTCTTGCAGTTGTGGCGCCGGACCCGGATTGATCCGCAGGTTGCCGCTGCGGATCGCCAGCCAGGCCCGTTGGCCGGGGCGCAGCGGGCTGCGGCTGCTGACCCGCACCTCGCGCGGCCAGCCTTCAGGCGCCAGCGTCGCACCGCTGGCGGTGCTCGCGGTCACGCGGGCGGCGATCAGGTTGTCGTAGCCGACGAACTCGGCCACGAAACGGGTGGCCGGGGTCAGGAATATTTCTGCCGGCGTGCCGAGCTGATCCAGCTGGCCGTTGTTCATCACCGCCACACGGTCGGCCAGGGCCAGTGCCTCGGCCTGGTCATGGGTGACATAGATCGAGGTGTGCCCGGTTTCATCGTGAATGCGCCGCAAGTCATGGCGCAGGCGCACGCGCAGTTGTGCATCGAGGTTCGACAACGGCTCGTCGAACAGCAGCAGGCGCGGCTTGGCTGCCAGGGCACGGGCCAGTGCGACACGTTGCTGCTGGCCACCGGACAACTCGGTGGTGGACTTCGAGGCATGTCCTTCAAGGCCGACAAGGCGCAAGGCCTGGGCCACGCCGTTGGCGATTTCATGGCTGTTGAGGTGCTGCCTGGAATGCTTGAGCGGGTAGGCGACATTCTCGTACACGCTCATGTGCGGCCACAGCGCATAGCTTTGAAACACCATGCCCAGGTTGCGTTTGTTCGGCGGCACGAACACATGGTTTTGCGGGTCTGCCACCGTCTCGCCGCCAATCGCAATGCGTCCGGCGCTGGGTTCTTCCAGGCCGGCGATGCAGCGCAGGGTCGTGGTCTTGCCGCAGCCGCTGGGGCCGAGCAGGACAAAGAACTCACCGTCTTCGATGTGCAGGTCCAGGCCATCGATGGCACCGCGTTTCGGCTGCTGGCCGGGTTTGTTGTCTTCGGTGAAATACTTGCGCAGGCCGCTTAATTGCACGCCACTCATGTCTGGGCTCCTTTGTACAAAACAATGCCGGGCAGCGATGTTGCGGGTGCCAGGCCAAGGCGTTGCAGGTTGCGGGTGTGCAACCGCTGGCGAGTGCCTTTGTAAAGGCGATAGAGGTAATAGCCGCCGAACCACAGCACGATCTTGGTCAGCAGCAACAGGATCAACAGCGCGGAAGCTCCGGAATAGTCGCCGGTGCTGCTCATCGAAAAGATCAACACCGCCAGCGGGCTGAGGCCCGGCGCCTTGAGCATCATCGGCACTTCCAGGCTGCTGACGACCATGATCGCGATCATGAAACAGCCGGCAAAAAACGCAGGCGCGATCAGCCGCAACACGATGTCGACCATTGCCCGCGAAGCCGAGGCGCCGCTGATGCGCGCCGACTCCTGAAGCTCCGGGGCGATCTGCACGATGGCGGCGTTGGCGACCTGAATCGCAAACGGCGTGGCGCCCACCAGCAGCGCGATGATCACCAGCCACAAACTGCCGTAAAGCTGCTTGAAGCCGGGCAGGCTGACAAATGCCCAGGTAATGGCCAGCGCGGTGACCACGCCAGGCATCGCCATCGGCACCAGGGTCGCAAAGCGCACCCAGCCGGCCTTGCGCCCGCGCAGGCGGCGCAGCGATTGCGCGACCCACACCGCCAGCAACATGGTGCTCAGGCTGACGCTGATCGCCATGGTCAGGGTGATGCGCAGCGAGTCCAGCACCCTTGGGGTGTCGATGACCTTGAGGTAATGCTGCAGCGAAAAGTCCTGATAGCGGCCCGGATACGGCTGGAATGACGCAAAGATCACCGCGCCGATCGGCAACAGCACCGCGATAATCAGAAAGCCGCCGACCACGGCGTTCAACGGCCAGCGGCTGGCCTGCAGGCGAATCCGCCGATGGCCACTGCCTTTACCGCCCAGGGTGATAAAGCTGCGATTGCCCAGCAGCCGCGCCTGCAGGAAGCAGAGCAGGGCGACGATGGCGATGACCACGATCGACAGCACGCTGGCGCGGGCGTAATCGGCCGGAATCGAGACGTTGATGAAGTCCAGAATCCGCATCGACACCACCTCGATGCCGGCAGGTGCGCCGAGAATCAGGACCATCTCATACGCCTGCAAGCCGCCGATGATGCCCAGCAATACCGCACCGCTCAGCGCCGGCATCAGGCTGGGCAGGCTGATGCGCCAGAAGGTGCCGAACTGACTGACCCCCGACACCAGCGAGGCATCGTCGTGGCTGGCATTCAGGCCTCTGAACGGGCCGATCAGAAACAGATAAATGATCGACACCTTCTTCAACACGCTGACCATGATCAGCCCGCCCCACGACTCGATGTCCAGGCTCAGGCGCGGCAGGCCCAGATGCTCCAGCGCGCTGTTGAGCATGCCGCTGTGCGGGTTGCCTATCAGGCTGTAGCCCATCGCATACAGCAGCGCCGGTGTGGCGAACATCAGCATCAGCGCCGGGGTGATCCAGCGCCGTAATGCCAGGTCGGTGCGCTCGGCGATAAACGCCAGCGATGCCGCGATCAGCGTGGCAAACAGGGTCGAGGTCAGCGCCAGCCGCAACGAATTGCCGATGGCGCCGGCGGTGCCCGGCGTGGTGAAAGTGTCGCCCCAGGCTGCGGTGGTCCACACGCCGCCGATGCCCAGCGGCGCGGTGCGAAAGGTGCCGACCAGCAGCATCACCAGCGGCCACAGGAACACCAGCGTCAGCAGCGCCAACAACGGCAGCCAGCGCAACCAGCGCCAGGCTCTTTGTGCCATGCCGTTCATGGCAGCGGCCGTGGCGGCCACTCCTTGAGCGCCTCCTCGTTGATGTCCGAGCCCCAGCCGGGCCGGTCCGAGAGCACCAGTTGACCGTTCTCGACCACATTGGGATGGGTGAGAAAACTCGCCGACCATGGCGCTTCATCCCAGCGGTATTCGAGAATCCGGAAGTTGGGAATCGAGGCGGCAAAGTGCGCGCTGTGCAGGCTGGCCAACTGACCGCTGGGGTTGTGCGGTGCCACATTGGTTTCAAAGGCATCGGCCAGCGTGGCGATGCGCACCGCCTGCCAGACGCCGTTATACATCACGTCGATGATCGGCACATCGACCGTGTAGCCGGCAATGAACGGCCGGAACTCGTTGATGCCGTACAGGGTTTCCAGCGACGCGATCGGCGTGCGCGTGCTGCGCCGGATCACGCCCAGCGCCTCGGGGTCTTTGGTCTCGACTTCCAGCCAGGTCAGGTCCAGCGGCTCCAGTGCGCGGGCAATGCGCAGAATGCCTTCGGTGCGCTGGTTGAACGCCAGGTCAAGCATCAAGTCGCTGTCGGGGCCGATGCCGTCGCGCAACGCTTCGAGTTGCTCGAGGATGCTGCGGATGAAGGGCCGCTGCGGGTTGCGCTCGATCGACAACTGGCCCTCGTCGAGCCGCCAGCCGCCATTGAACATGCGCGGCTTGTCGGGGCCGAAGATCACCGGATTGGTCTTCACCGCCCGGAAGCCGTCACGCACGGCTTCTTCGCCCAGGCGCTTGAAGTCGTCCAGCGTGCGCACCGGCGCCAGGCCCAGTTCTTCTTCGTAGAACTTCGCCCGTGCCACACGAAAGCTGCCGCAATGGGTCCAGTACAGGTCCAGCCGGGTACGAAACGGTCCGCCAAACAGCGCGTACACCGGCACCCCGAGCGCCTTGGCCTGAATGTCCAGCAGGGCATTTTCCAGGCTGGCGATGGCCAGGTGATTGAGGCCGCCGAAGGCGTGATAGGTCGAGGCATGCAGCAGCGTGCTGATGCGCCCGACCTCGCGCGGATCAAGGCCGATCAAGCGCTCGGCAAAGCTGTGGATGACCGGAATCACCTGTTTGTTGGACGGAAACTCGCTCCAGCCGACGATGCCTTCATCGGTGGTGATCTTCAGGAAGGCGGCGTTACGCAACCCGGCATAGGCATGAAAGTCCTCGACCTTGACGATTTTCATGACGCCACCTCGCTGCCGGCGACCAAATGCAGCAACGGCTCACCGCTGCGAAAACGCCGCAGGTTCTCGACAAAGGTCGCGCCAATCCGCGCTCCGATATTGAGGTTGCCGGCGCCGGCGGTGTGCGGCGAAATCAGCAGGTTGGGCGCCTGCCATAACGGGTCATCGGCGGGCAGCGGTTCGGGCTCGGTGACATCCAGTGCCGCGCCGCCGAGGTGGCCGCTTTCCAGCGCCTTGCGCAGCGCCTGGGTATCGACGATCCCGCCGCGGGCGACGTTGACCAGCAGGGCGCCAGGCTTGAGTTGTGCCAGTGCCTGCTCGTCGATCAGATGGCGGGTTTCAGGCGTCAGCGCGATGCTCAGCACCAGCAGGTCGGCGCGCGGCAACAGCTCGGGCAAGGCCGACAGCGGGTATGCTTCATCCAGGTACCCGGTGTCCTGCGGCGCCCGTCGCGACACGCCGATCAGGTGGATGCCGAAGGCCTTGGCGCGCTGTGCGACTTCGCGGCCGATATGGCCGTAGCCGACGATCACCAGGGTCTTGCCCGACAGCGAGCGGATCGGCCGGGCGAATTCACGCTGCCAGCGCGCCGCGCGGGTGTTGTCGGTGATGCCATCGACCTGCCGCGCCAAACCCAGCAACAGGCCCAACGCATGCTCGGCCACATGTGGGGCAACGGCGCCGCCCTGATGGGTCAACTGCACCCGGTCATGCACGCCGGCGGCGTACAGGCTTTCGTAACCGGCGGTCAGCACTTGCAGCCATTTCACCTTGCTGTGCGGCTGTTGCAGCGCCTGGGCAAAGTCGCTCAAGGCCTCTGCGCCGCCGATGGGCGCATGCGGATCGGCGGTGACGATGACGTCTGCCTGATGCACATGGTCGATGGCTTCACGCAGGTTTTCGACGTAAATGAACTGCTCATCCTGTAACTCGGGCAAAACGGGGTCTATGACGCGTTTGGCAAACGCGCCGACAAGGACAACGGACATGGTGAAACTCCTGTGGCGGAAGGGTCGTGGCGGCTTAGAAGCGATAAGAAAGATTGGTGTAAACGAAGCGGCCGTCGAAGCCGTCCGGGGTGATCATCGACCAGCTGGGCGGCGAGGTCGCGCCGAACCACGGCGAGCGGTCGGGGTATGAATTGAAGACGTTGTTGGCACCCAGCGTCAGGGTCAGGTCGCGGCTGACGTCGTAGGACACGCTGGTATTGACCACCCATTGCGGGTCCAGCCAGTAATCCTGGGCTTCGATATTGGTCAGGCTGATGTGCTTGACCGAGCCATAACGAATCGCTGTGACACTGGCGCGCCAGTCATCCAGGCCCCAGTCGGCGCCGAGAATGATCTTGCTGCGCGGCGACTGGTGTTCCAGCAGCTTGGTGACCACCGGCGTGTTCACATTCAGCTCGCTGAGCAGGCCGGGCGCTTTTTTCAGCTTGGTGACCCTGGTTACGTTGACGTTGTAGCCGGCCGACAGGTCCAGCTTGCCGAACTCGCCCAGCTCGAAACGCGACTTGCCGGCCAGATCGAAACCCTTGGTCGAGGTGTCGGCGGCGTTGGTGAACACCCGCACCACCGAGGTCGCGCCGTAGCCTGAGTCGTTGAGAATCTGCCGCACCAGCGGGCCGCTGATGTTGTCGGTAGGAATCAGCTTGTCTTCGATGTCGATGCGGTAAGCGTCGAAGGTCACGTAGCTGGCGTGGGTGGGCTGCCAGACGAAGCCTGCGGAAACGCCCTTGGATTTTTCAGGCTCAAGATCCGGAAAACCCAGTGCATTGGCGATCGGACTGCCGACCGGCACGGTGCGCGTGTACAGAATGCTGCCGTCGGTTTGCGGCTGCGCGGTCGAGGTCGCAAAGCCGATCTGCCCAAGCCCTGGCGCCCGGTAACCGGTGCTCAACGAAGAGCGCAGGGCAAAACCCGGGGTGAAGTCGTAGCGCACGCTGAGTTTGCCGGTGTCGGTCAGGCCAAAGTCCGAATAGGACTCGCGACGCCCGGTCAGGCCGACTTTAAGCTTTTCGGTGATATCGCCCTCGATGCCCAGATAGCCGCCCCAGACGTTGCGTGCGTAATCGCCGGCCTCGTCGGGGCGAATGCCCGGACCGATCGGTGTCGACTGGCCGGCCTTGGGACCGTCCAGAATCGGCTGGCCGCCGAGCAGCCACGACAGCGTTTCGCCGGCCTTCAAGCTGTATTCCTCTCGCCGGTAACCGATGCCGGCCGAGACCACCGGCGCCTTGGCCAGAAAGGACAAGGCCGGCGCGTTCAGCTCGCGTGTGTAATCCAGGCTCAGGTTGAGCAATTCATTGGTGCGCGTGCCGGTGCGAAACGAGTCGGGGCTGTCCACGCCCAGGGTCGGGTTGAGCACGCCATCGACATTCTGTTCTTGCTCAGAGCGGGCGTAGGCCAGGCTCAGGTCGAAATTGCCCAGCGCGCTGTCTTCGTACAGCACGCCGAAGGCCGTGGCGATATCGTCGTTCTCGGCCTCGGTGGAGTTGCGGCTACCGTCGGGGTACAGGGCGCGCACGTTGTTATCGGCGTTCGGGCGAACCGCGCTCCAGCCCTTGGCCAGGTATTTGCCATAGTTGACATAGCCGTAGCCCTGCACCTGATCGCTCAGCGGAATTTCCGCATTGGCCAGCACCGACAAGCGCTGGTAGCGCGGCGAACCGTTATTCTTGGCGACATAGCGGTCAGCCGTGGCTTCGCGGGCGTCACCTGCAAAGTACTGGCGCTGCAAATCAGGATTGGGGTCGCGGTCGGTGTCTTCACTGTCGGTCAGGCCGGCGCTGAGGGTCAGGAAACCTTCGTTGGGCAACTCGAAACCGCCCCAGGCATTGATCTGCTTGCGCTGTTCCCACTCCTCGGTAAACGCCCCGTAATTGACATCCACCGCGCCGCCGCTGTGTTCGCGCTTGAGGATCACGTTGACCACACCGGCAATAGCGTCCGAGCCATATTGCGCCGAGGCACCGTCGGTCAACACGTCGATACGTTCGATCGCCGCCAGCGGGATGACGCTCAAATCCACCGCTTGCGAACCATGAAAGGTGCCGCTTGAAGTGCGCGGCAAGGCATTGGCCGCACGGCGCTTGCCGTTGACCAGCACCAGGGTCTGATCCGGCGACAGCCCGCGCAACGAAGCGCCCTTGACGCTGGTGCGGGCGTTGGTCTGGGTCGGCGGGTAGTTGAACGACGGCACCAGCTTTTGCAATGCATCGTTGAGGTCGGTGGCCGATGAGGCCTGGATCTCGCTGGCGGTGATCACCTTCACCGGCGCCGAACTGTTGAGCACCGTGGCATCGCTGCGCCGGGTGCCGGTCACCGTCACGGTATCGAGTGTGCTGTGCGGCACGCTGGTGGTCGGCGCTGGCGTGGCGACCACGGTGAACACGCCTTCGGTGCTCTGCCGGAAAGACAACCTGGTGGCGCGCAACGCCTGGCGAATCGCGTCTTCGACCGAGTACTGACCCACCACCGGCGACGAAGGAATATTGGCCAGCGACGGGTCGAACGAGATGGTCTTGCCACTCTGCCGGGCAATGCTCAGCAGCACCTGCTCCAGCGAACCCGAGGTCAGGCTGTAGCTTTGCGTGACCGTCTCGGCGTGGACATGACTTGCGCCAATCTGCATGGCCAGCGCCTGGCTGATGACCAGCGCCAGCGTCGCCCGTTTGAATCTCCCCGATATACGAGACATCCCGTCCCCCATGAGTGATGGCCACCGTGTATCGGTGGCACTTACTCATTGATGTGGCGCGAGACGAAAGAAAAGGCTAGATCGATGGGTGCTGAGCTTATGCCGTTTGCTTCGGCACCACCTCGACCCACAGCGCGGTGCGTATTTTCAAGGCCACCGGCAAGGTCTGCACCAGTGCCGCCAGCGCCAGGTCACTGTCGTCCAGTGGGAACAGGCCGCTGACTTTCAGCGCCGCCACACGCGGATCGACCTGCAACACGCCAGCGCGATAAGGCCGCAGCGCCTCGACCACCTCGAGCAACGGCCGGTTTCGTGCCTCCAGGAACCCGTCCGTCCAGGCATCCTCACCGCCTTGCAACGCCTGCGGCTTGCCGAGCGAAGAGGCGCTGAAACTCACCGATTGAGGGTTGAGCAACGACAGATTGCCCGCCGCATTACTCACCTTCAGCGGTCCCTGAATGGCCACCGCCAGTCCCTGCTCGTTATCGGACTGCACCATGAAACGCTGCCCCGAACTGTCGATCTGGCTGCCCAGCGTGGTCACGGTGAAAACGCTGCGGCTGTCGTTGGCGACCTGAATCACCGCGCTGCCGCTGTGCAAATGCACGCGCCGCGCCGTACTGTCGAAATGCACGTCAGCCGAACTGCGCGCGTTCAAGATCAGGTCGCTGCCATCGCTCAAGCGAAAGCGCCGGCGCTCGCCGGTGGCGGTGTGCAGATCCGCGAGCAAGCCTTGCAGCGGCACCACCCGATTGCCGAGCAGACCGGCACCGACCATCAGCCCAAGGCCCAGCAACGACCGCTGCAACACATCGCGGCGGGTAGGGCGCGATTCCAGCGTGCGCTGAATCACCCGGCCGCTGGCGCCGTGGCCTTCGGTTTTCTGGAAAACGCCGAGGGTGCGCTCCAGATGCGCACACGCCGCCTCATGCGCCGGGTTTGCCCGCCGCCACGCCAGGTACGCTTCGCGGTCCAGCGCCTGCGCTTCGCCGGAACGCAGCAACACCAGCCAGCCGATCGCCTGCTTGGCCACCGGGTCCTGCGCCGCCGGCGGCATGCCCGCGCGGCTCATTGCAGGCCCACCTGATAGCAACGCTCCATGGCCCGCGCCATGTACTGCTTTACCGAACTGAGGGAAATACCCAGCGTGCAAGCGATCTCGGCATAGGTGATGCCGTCGACCATCGACAACAGAAACGTCGCCTTGACCTTTCTCGGCAAGCGGCTGAGCAACAGGTCGATACGCTCCAGCGCCTCCAGCAACTGCGCCAGATGCTCGGGGTCCGGGGCGAGCATTTCACCTTCCTCGGCCAAGGCGCTGATATACGCCCGCTCCAGATTGCGTCGGCGATAGTTTTGGTACATCAAGCGCTGAGCGATGGTGGTCAACAACGCGCGCGGCTCACGAAGGGTCGTGACCTGCCCGGGCGTTTGCAGAATCTGCACGAACGTCTCCGCCGCAATGTCCTCGGCGCTGGCATGGCACTGCACGTAACGACGCAGGCGGCCGTACAACCACTGGTAATGATCATTGAACAGCACGCCAATCGCATGCCTGTGAAGCCGCTCGACATCGGACATCGTTCGCACCTGGAAGGTTAAGTACGCAAGGGGTCCGGTGTCCCGGTAGCACGAATCCTATCAACTGCGCTTCGCGGGCTGAAATAACGTTAATCGAGCTTGATAGAACGAACGGGTTCTCAAATACGTTCAGCACGCCATGCGCACTGACTCCGCGCTATCACGCGGCACACACACTCCCGTAGGAGATCACTCGCCGCCTTGGCGCCGCGCTGTCGCGAATCAAACACGGGCCCGTAGGAGGAGGCTCTGCCCGCGATCGGCTGCGCAGCAGTCGTAGATTTTCAGCGTTTCGACGATTTCTGTGAGCGCTGCGCACTCATTCGCGGGACAAGCGCGCTCCTACAAGCCCTGCGCTTTCTGCGCGAGAGCGTTGTGTCAGCGGTAAGGTCTGGGCTCTTGCACTGACTCCGCGCTATCACGCGGCACACACACTCCCGTAGGAGATCACTCGCCGCCTTGGCGCCGCGCTGTCGCGAATCAAACACGGGCCCGTAGGAGGGGGCTCTGCCCGCGATCGGCTGCGCAGCAGTCGTAGGTTTTCAGCGTTTCGACGATTTCTGTGAGCGCTGCGCACTCATTCGCGGGACAAGCGCGCTCCTACAAGCCCTGCGTTTTCTGCGCGAAAGCGTTGTGTCAGCGGTAAGGTCTGGGCTCTTTCCACGGCATTTCAACGCCAGATTACCCACTGATCGCAAGACGCCTCCCTTTTACTTGCAGGAAATTTCCTAGAAAATGCCGGCCGCTTGCGCCTGCTCAATTCACTCTCTAGGCTGCCTCGCGTCGCTGATGATTTGGCGACAAGGGCTTGGCCGCCCACTGGAGAGAAGGATTGCAGTCGCTTGTGATGCCGTTGCGGATGCTGCCTGTCTGCGCGTGCATGTTATGGCAACTGTACAAGGGACACCTTCGGGTGTGCCGGGTCTTCTTCTCTCCCCGGTCGGCCAACCCTTGTACAGTTGCCACCCAATCTGCTTGGCCGCACAGAGGGTGGTAATCCTTATCCACGAGAGAGGTTTACCCGATGAAAAAGATCGTTCCAGATCCACCCGATTCACCCTTCCTGCCCATCCCGGGCCTGTGTCTGATTTCCTTTGAAGACCCACTGAACCACGCCTCGGAATTACTGAACTGCGCCAATGCGACCGCCTATGAATGCGGCGATGGTCTGAGTGGCCAGCAGCGTGCGTTAGCCATGGCGACGACGCATTTGATTGCTCAGGCGCAGGGCATGATTGATTTGATGATCGATCATTTGCCGCCTGAGCCGGTGCCGGATGGGGAGGTTGCACCGTAGTGATGTGAGTGGGGCAGGGGACTGGGTTTGACTGCGCAGTCCTCTGGCCAACAGAGCTATCAAGAATCCTGGAGTTTCAGGCCGTCTGCAGGCACAAATATCCAGCCTTCCAGAGGGTCGACCTCGGGTAAAGGGTGTGCGAGTGCTTCTGGCTGGAACACAAACATCCATGCCAGCAAGGCGCAGGTCAAAGCATCTTGAAGGTCAATATGTTCAAGGCCGGAAGTAAACTGCCTGATGGTTTTGCCATCAACGACCGCGTCCCTATAAAACGAAGCCTGTAGTTTTGCCATCGACGCAGACGCCTTGGTCGCCGAGGGATAGGCCTCGATGGCTTGCAGTAACTGGCCGTCCGTCCATACCCCGCAATGTTTTCGAACAGGCGCAAAGCGTCCCAGCACATGCATGCCCTTGGTGGCCTGGCTGCCGATCATGTCTTTGATGGGAGAGAGAGGTGACAGGCCCTTCCTGAACAGAAAGTGCTCGGTCTGACGATGCAAATATGGATTTTCAGAAGCCGCGCCGATGGCCGGCGCGGTCTTGCCCAAGGTGAGCAGATCAATCAGCGGTCTGGAAAATCCCAAAGGAGTGTCAATCGCCAGGGTGACCTTACAGGCTTCCAGGTCATGAATCTCGATACCACACAGCGTCAGCAGGCTGTTAACGAACGCTTTCGTCGTGGTAGAGGCGTTAATGGTCGACCGCAGATTTCCGCGCCACGGTTTACCCAATAGTTGGCGCTCGGCGTTGAGAACGACCAGGGCATCACGACTTTTCGGATTGTTGTCGCAATTCCAGCCGCCCACGTCCCAGCCGATAAAAATCTTTCCATCTCTGTTCGCCATGACCCCAACCCTCAACCTCAACTATGAATGGGTAACGCCACCCCAAACAACACAAAAAACCCACCGCACACCTTATTGAATCGCCGCCCGGTTCGCGCCAGCCATGGCCTGACCTTATGCGCCGCGCTGGCCACCGAATACTCAACGATAAACTCCACCACCGCATACGTCAGCGCAACGGCAGCCGTCTGCGCAATGATGTTTCTGTGCGGGTCCAGAAACGGCGGAATCAGCGCGACAAACAACAGCAGTGCCTTGGGATTGGAAATGGCCGATAACAGCCCTTGGCGAAACAATGACCAGCCGCGAAAGTGTGCAGTCACGCTCGTCTCAAGGCTGACCGGTGCCGAGCGCCACAACCCGAAACCCAGCCAGATCAGGTACAGCCCGCCGACCACTTTCAATACCGTGAACCAGGTGACCGACGCCTGGATCAGTGCGCCCAGCCCCAACGAACACAGCGCCAGCACGATGGCAAAACCGAGCACGCCGCCGCTGATCGTGAACAGGGCTTTGCGACTGCCATGGATGGCGCCGTGGGTCAGCACCAATAACGCATTGGGCCCTGGCACCACCGAGATGCCGCAGCAGGTAATCAGATAAAGCAACCAGGTCTCGAATGGCATGTGATCAAATCCAGTAGTGGGTGATGCAGGGCAACATCTTGCGAGTGAGCTACTGTCATGAAAAGCGCATAATTCACGTCTTTACCATTCGATTAACGAATAGAGGAAGCCGCCATGTCTGCCGGTGATTTGCAGATCGACTGGCTCAAATGCTTCGTGGCCGTGGTCGATGCCGGCTCTCTCTCAGGCGCCGCCCATGAGGTCAACCGCTCGCAGTCTGCGGTCAGCATGCAGTTGAAGAAGCTGGAAGCCGCACTGGGACGGCAGGTATTGAATCGTGGCCCGAGGCACCTGCAACTGACCGATGACGGCCAGACATTGCTGAGCTACGCCCGGCGTCTGCTTGCCCTGCATGCCGAGACTCAAGCGGCTTTTCATGGTGAAGAACTCACCGGTCGAATCCGCCTGGGCGTTGCCGAAGACTACGCGGCCAGGTACCTGACGCCGGTGCTGAAGCGTTTTTCCCCACGCTATGCCGGCGTAGAAATAGAACTCACCTGTGAACAATCGACCACGCTTATCCCGCGCGTGCGAAGCGGCGATCTGGACCTTGCATTGGTCTCCAGAGACTCGCCGCAAACCGGTACTTTGCTGTTCAAGGAACCCATGGTCTGGGTCGGCTCACCGCAGTTCGAACTGTGGCGGCGAGACCCGGTGCCGATCGCCGTGTATGAAAGCGAAAGCCTGGCGCGGCGTTATGCGGTGAACTCGCTGACCCAGTTGGGGCGCCAATTCAAAGTGGTCTACAACAGCTCCAGCCTTGCCGGGCAAGTGGCGGCGGTGGAGGGCGGGCTGGCGATTGCGGCGATTACCCAGTGCAGCGTGCAGGCCTCGCTTCAGGTTTTGAGTGGTGAGCATGGGGTGGGGACTATTGAACCGATGGACGTGTCGGTTCTACGCAGCCGGGCTTCTCGTGGGTCGAAGGCGGTCAATAGTCTGCATGCGTTTATTATTGGGGCGTTAAGGGGATAGGGGTAGATATCTGCTATCTAGATTGGACTTGCGCTAATGTGCCATCATGCTTGCCATTAGCAAAGGAGAGCAAAAATGGGATGGAAAGGGACTGTACGTTCGCTTCAGGCATCGGCACGGCGAGCAGAGCGCAACGCTCATCGCAGACAGCGTGAGCTGGAACGCAAGCAAAAAGAGTACTCCCGGATGGAGGCTCTTGAGCAGGCTGCTTACGAAGTTGAGGTGTACGAAAACCACCTGGATGTACTCCTTTCCATGCACAAGGAATGCGGAGAAACCATCAAGTGGAAGCAAGTTCTCTCAAAGCCTGAACCCGTAAAACCTGAGAAAAATGACTCACATGAGCTCGCGGCCAAGCACGATTCAGAAACGTATCGACCCAATTTTTGGGCGCGCCTTTTCAAGTTGGAAACCCGGCAACGTGATGCGTTGATTGCAAAAATTGGAATCGCGCAGATCGAAGATCAAAATCGTTATCAGGCAGAACTCAAAGAGTGGAACACAGCCCACTCCGAATGGGCTGATGAGCGAGACATCACCTTACGAATTCTCAGTGGTGATCACCAAGCCAAGCTTGATGCCATTGAGGCGTTTGAACCGCTTTCTGAAGTTTCGCATCTTGGCTCCGGGATAAATATTATCGTGCATGACAGCGGCGTTCTTGAAGCTAGACTGGCGATCCATGGCTCTCACGTGATTCCGAAAGAAATCAAGTCGCTGCTTAAAAGTGGAAAGTTATCGACCAAAGCCATGCCGGTTGGACGTTTCAATGAATTGCATCAGGACTACGTCTGTAGCTGTGCGCTTCGAGTGGGGCGAGAGCTTTTGGCCATTCTGCCGGATGACCTGGTGATCGTGACTGCGCTGGATAACATGATCAATGGTGCAACTGGGCATATGGAAGAACAGCCGATTCTCAGCGTTGCGTTTTCACGGGCCACGGTTGGAGGGCTTAATCTTGAGGCGGTTGATCCGTCGGATGCGATGAAGAACTTTGTGCATAACATGAGTTTCAAGAAGGGCGGCGGATTCTCGTCAGTGGGTGCCCTTGATGCTCGGCAGTTTGCTCTTTAGGCTCGCCGAGAGATAAGTGACTAGCTCAAGGGCATCAATTTAACGGGGAGTTTGTGTGCGGTTTAAGGCTTGGGCGACGGGCTGGCGTTTTCTAATCCATTCACTCCCGTTACCTCACAAATTACTCCAAGGCATTTTCGACGTGTAGCCGATCTGGCTGTTGAGACGATGCTCAGGGAGAGCGATAACATGCGTTTAGAAGCAGTCAGCGTCACTAACTTCCGCTGCTATGGGGAAGAAACTCGAGTCGTATTCGACGATTTGACGACTTTTGTAGGCCGAAATGATATTGGTAAGTCGACCATCCTGGAAGCTTTGGAGATCTTCTTCAACGGGGATATTGTCTCCATGGAACAAGGCGATGCAAACGTTCACAACTCTGAAAAAATCGTCTCAATTACATGCGAGTTTTCGGATGTTCCACTCTCACTCACCCTAGATGCCGGCGCTGAAACCAGTTTGGCCGATGAATACCTATTGACCAAGGATGGGCAGTTGAAGATCCGAAAGACCTTCGATTGTACGAGCAAGAAACCGTCCGCAGAGGTTTTGGTCATCGCTAACCATCCCACTGCCGCCTCCTATGGCAATCTGCTAGAACTGAAAGAGAAAGAGCTTCAGAAAAAAGTCAGAGACCTCGGAATTGAAGTCCCTTTGAAGGGCAATCCCGGCATGCGACGCGCTATTTGGGCCGCCGCCGACGACCTGCAGATCCAGGAGGTCGCTATCCCGGTGGGCAGGCCAAAAGAAGATGTAAAGCGGATTTGGGAGCAGATTGAGCCGCACTTGCCTATGTTCGCGTTGTTCCAAAGTGATCGGAGTAGTCGCGATTCCGATGACGAGGTCCAGAGCCCCATGAAGGCAGCCGTAGCTGCTGCGATCGCAGAAGTTCAGGAGGATATTGCGCGCATTCAAGCTAAGGTGCGTGAGAAGGCGGAGGAAATTGCGCAGAGCACTCACGCAGCATTAGCCACGATTGATCCGAACCTTGCCAGCGAACTGACACCCGAGTTCAGCCCGCCCACCGCAGCAAAATGGCAGAGCTTGTTCTCTCTTGGCTTGAACACCGACGACGGCATCCCGTTGAACAAAAGGGGTAGCGGCGTACGGCGATTGGTTTTAGTCAGTTTTTTCAAGGCGGAGGCGGAGCGTCGTCTCAAAACCAGCGCTAAGCGCAGCATCATCTATGCTGTTGAGGAGCCAGAAACAGCGCAGCATCCGAATAACCAACGCATCCTTATCGACTCATTCAAGACCCTGTCAGAAGACCCAGGCTGCCAAGTACTTCTGACTACCCACAGCCCCGGCTTCGCTTCCTCGCTGCCTCAGGAAAGTATCCGCTACGTTTCGCGCCATCCTGAGACTAAGAAACCGCGTATTCAATCAGGGGTCGATGCCTTCGGCCAAGTAGCAGAAGCGCTTGGCGTAACTCCGGACAGCCGTGTCCAAGTCTTGGTGTGCGTCGAGGGGCCCACCGACGTCTTGGCGTTGAAGGCTCTGTCTTATGCGCTACATCAAGCTGATGCAACGCTGCCGAACCTAATATCTGATGAGCGCCTGGCTTTCGTTGTCCTCGGCGGAGGTACGTTAGAGCATTGGGTCAACCAGCACTACTTGCGCGGCCTCAACAAGCGTGAGGTGCATATCTATGATGGAGATGTACCTGAGTATGCCGAATCCGCTAGGAAGGTAAATGAGCGGGAGAACGGCTCGTGGGCAGTTGTCACCACCAAACACGAGATTGAAAGCTACCTGCATAGGGATGCTATCCAGATGGCGTTTGGTTTCGGTATCGAGGTCACCGATCATCCGGTTGAGGGCAAAGCAACACCCAAGATCTTTGGGGAAGCATTCGTAGCTTATTCTGGCAGTGGAAAGCCTCTAAAAGATTCCAATGCGAAAAGGAAGCTTGCTCAGCAGGCCTTCCCTTGTATGACGGCGGTAATGCTGGATGAGCGAGATCCTGAAGGGGAGGTTCGGGGCTGGCTTCGTCGGTTGGGCGACATGCTGGCGTAGCCATCGAATCGGAAGGCATCCATCATCGTGCCCATTCCACGAGAGGAACTCATTGACCGTGACAATTACCACTCGCTCTTTACAGGGATCAAAGTCGTAACCGTCCGACTCATTGATTACCGCCACGGGTGAGGTTGAGGATGATGATGATCAACGTGCAGGTCGCGACGATTTTTTTATTCAGGCAGCCGATGAAGATATCGCTGCATGGATAGCGTTTAGCAGATCGAGATTTGTTTTGGCGTCTGCCAGGTCGGTATCTGTGTCGTCGGGGTTGAGATGGCGGTAGAGCGTCAGTAGCTGCGGGACGTCCTCATCCTTGACGGTACGGATTTCCATGGTTTGAACTGTCCTGTAGGTAGCAGTGCTGTGTTGCTGACACACCGCTGCCGAGCAGTAAACACAGCGCCGGTAGCGCGCTTGCTGGAATGTCGGACCACCGCGACCGGCTGCGTTAGCAGCCGTAAATTTTCAGCGTTTCGCAGATTTCTGTGAGTGCTTCGCACTCAATCGCGGCTAAAGCCGCTCCTACGAGTGGGGGTGATCTTTATATCTATGTTCAAGCCACCAGACTCTCCGCCGGCCGCCCAGGAATCGCGGCAATCAATTCTTTCGTATAGTCACTTTCCGGCTCGTTGAACACGCGATCCACCCCGCCATGTTCCACCACCTGGCCATTGCGCAGTACCAGCACTTGATGCGCGACACTCGCCACAACCGAGAGGTCATGCGACACCAGCACATACGCAATCCCCAACTCCCTTTGCAGCTCTTCGAGCAAGTCCAGAATCTGCGCCTGCACCGACACATCCAGCGCGCTCACCGGTTCATCCAGCAGCAGCAAATCCGGCTTCAGCGCCAGAGTCCGAGCAATCGCCACGCGCTGGCGTTGTCCGCCTGACAGTTCCCTCGGCAAACGGTCCAGATAACTCACCGGCAGATGCACGCGGCTGATCAACTCCCGCGCCGCCTGTTCCAGTGCTTCGCCTTTGAGCAGGCCGAACGACACCAGCGGCTCAACAATGCTGTCGAAAATCGTGAAGCGCGGGTCCAGCGCGGCGAAGGGGTTTTGCTGTACCAGCTGGATGCGCCGACGCAGCGGGCGAAACTCGCGCCAGCTCAAATCGGTGACGTCCTGCTGTTCGAACAACACCCGGCCGTGGGTCGGTTTTTCCAGGCCCAGGGCTATGCGCAGGGCGGTGCTTTTGCCCGAGCCGGATTCGCCAACGATGGCCAGGGTTTGCCCCGGATAGACCTCAAGATTCAAGTCGTGCAGCGCGACAAACTGGTTGTCTTCGCCTTTGACTTTGGGCAGCTCGAACACTTTGCCCACTCCCTGCAAACTCAGAATCGGGCTCACACCTGCCGATGCACGCAGCGGTGCCTGGCGGCGATGGCCGAAGGCGGGCGCGGCGGCGAGCAGGGCGCGGGTGTAGTCGTGTTGCGGGTTGGCGACGATTTGCCTGGGCGGGCCTTGCTCGACCAGTTGGCCTTGTTTCATCACCAGAATGCGGTCGGCGCGGTCGGTGGCGACGCCCAGGTCGTGGGTGATGATCAGCAGCGAGATGCCGCGCTCGCTGACCAGCGCTTGCAGGTGATCGAGGATCTTGCGTTGGACGGTGACGTCCAGCGCACTGGTCGGTTCGTCGGCGATGATCAGCCGTGGGTTGCCGGCCAGCGCGATGGCGATCAGCACGCGCTGGCGCATGCCGCCCGACAGTTCGTGCGGGTACTGGCGGGCGCGCAGCTCGGGTTTGTCGAGGCCGACCTGTTGCAGCAGCTCGATGATGTCGGCGTCGACCGCCGGGTAACGGCGGCCGTGGGCGAGGATCAGCGCTTCGCCGATCTGTTGGCCGATGCGCAGGGTCGGGTTGAGGCTGACCATCGGGTCTTGTGGCACAAGACCAATGGTGCGGCCGCGCAACTGGCGTTTCTGCCGTTCGCTGGCGTTGCTCAGGTCAGTGCCGTCGACCCACAGCTGGCCGTCGGTGATGCGCGCGCTGTCGGGCAGCAGGCCGAGGATGGCGTTGGCCAGGGTCGATTTGCCCGAGCCGGACTCGCCGACGATGGCGACGGTTTCGCCCTGGGCCACGCTGAACGAGACAGCGCGCACCGCTTGGGTAGTCTGTCCGGCAGAGGCGTAGGTCACGGCCAGTTGGCGAATGTCGATCAGGGCTGGCGTAAGGCTCATCGCGGGTTCTCCTCAAGGGTGCGGGCGATATGGTTGAGGCTGAACACCACGGCCACGACAAACAGACCGGGGAGTAGCGAGACCCACGGTGCGGTGATCAGAAAGTGCCGGCCGTTGGCGATCAACGTGCCCCATTCGGCGGCCGGTGGTGCAGCGCCAAAGCCGAGAAAACTCAAGCCCGCGGTGGCCAGAATCGCGGCGCCAAAATCCAGGGTGGCGAGCACGGCCACCGGGCCCCAGGCATTGGGCAGGATGTGCCGGAACAAGGTGCGGCCCCAACTGGCGCCACCCAGACGCGCGGCTTCGACATAGGGCAGGGTCTTGACCCGCAGCACTTCGGCGCGCGTCGTACGGGCAAAGCCCGGAATGATGCCGACGCCCACCGCGATGGCCACCGGCACGGTGCCAAAGCCGATGGCGGTGACGATCGCCAGTGCCAGCAGCAGGCCGGGCAGGGCGAGCAGCACATCGACGAAGCGCATGATCACCGCATCGACCCGTCCGCCGGCAAAGCCCGACAGCACGCCCAGGCCCAGGCCGCCGACCAGCGCGATGCCCACCGCCAGCAAGGCGGCCTGCACCGAGAGGCTGGAGCCGTACACCACGCGGGTAAACAGGTCGCGGCCCAGTTCATCGGTGCCGAACCAGTGGGTCAGGTTCGGCGCGGTGAGCTTGTCGACCGGCGAGGTCGCGTACGGGTCGAAGCTGGTCAGCCACGACGGCACCAGGGCGGCGACCAGGGCAAAGGCGACGATCAGCACCGCCGCCGTGAAGCCGGGGCGGCGTAGCAACGGCAGCAGCGCGGTGCTGATGCGTTGCAGGCGGCTGCGTCGGCGCCACGGGGCGCTGGATTTGAGGGTGCTTTCAGGCAACAGGCGGGTATCGGTGGGGATCATGGCTACGACACCTTGGGCGCGTGAGTGATTCGGGGGTCGAGGTAGGGATAGAGCAGGTCGACGATCAGGTTGATCACGACAAAGGCCGCCGCCGACACGGCAACGATGCCGAGCACCACCGGAATGTCCTGGCGCAGCACCGCTTCCTGGGCCAGACGACCGACGCCGGAACGGGCGAAGATGGTTTCGACCAGCACCGCACCCGACACGGTATTGCCGACTTGCAGGCCGATCAGGGTCAGGATCGGCAGGGCGGCGTTCTTGAAGCCGTGGCGCAACTGCACCTGGCCACGGCTCAGGCCCTTGGCGTAGGCGGTGGTGATGTAGGGCTCTTTCCAGACCCCTTGAAAGCCTCGTTGCAGCACTTGCGCGTACACCGCCGCACTCGGAATCGCCAGGGTCACGGCGGGCAGGATCAGGCTTTCAAAGCCTTTGCTGCCGGTGGCCGGAAACCAGCCCAGGCTGAAGGCGAAGACCTGGATCAGCAGCAGGCCCATCCAGAACACCGGCACCGAAAAGCCCAGCGACGGCAAGCGCGCCAGGGCGACTTTCAGCGGTGCAAAGCGCACGTAGGACGTCAGGTAGGCCAGGCCCACTCCGCCGATCAACGACAGCACGATGGCCATGCCGGCCAGCGCCAGGGTTTGCGGCAGGCGCTCGCCAAGTAGTTCGGCGACCGGGCGGTTGAGCGACAGCGACTGACCGAAGTCACCCTGTAGCGCATGCCAGACCAGGTCGAAGTACTGCTCGAAGATGCCCTTGTCCAGCCCGTAATAGGCGCGGGCCTTGGCCAGGTCTTCGGGCGACAGCGCGTCGGCCTCCAGACCCGAGGCGCTGAGCATGATCGACAACGTGTCGCCCGGCAGCATGTAGAGGATGAAGTAGGTGATGGTGTAGGCACCCCACAGCACCAGTAATGCCTGGCCGACGCGGCCGATCAGATAGCGGTTCATGGTTTGCCGGCCTCGTTTTTACCACCCAGTTCGATATCACCCAGCAGGGCGAAGCCTTCAGCGGTCCAGCGGAAGTTTTTCACCTTGGCCGACGTTGCGGCTTGCCAGACGCGCTCGTAGACCGGCAGCGCCGAGCCTTCGTCAATCAGCAGGTCTTGCAGTTCGCCGTAGGCCTGGGCGCGTTGTGCGCTTTGCGTGGCGGTGATGCCGGCGTCGAACAGGGCCTTGGCTTTTTCCAGGGTTTGCGGCTCGTAGATGTTGGTGGCCAGGGCTGCGCTGTTGGCGGCGCGCGGGTCGAGGATGGTTTGCAGGATGATCGGGTCGGCGCGGGTCATGTAGTTGATGCTCAGGTCGTAGTTGCCCGAGGAGTTGTTGGCCACCCATTCGGCGCGGGTCACGACACTGAGTTTGAGGTCGACGCCGACCTTGCGCAGCTGGTCCTGAATCAGCACGTCGCCTGCGGTTTCGGCGGGGCTGATGTTGTAGCTCAGGCTCAGGCGCTTGCCGTCCTTGTAGCGGTAGCCGTCGGTGCCCTTGGCCCAGCCTGCGGTATCGAGCAGTTTCTCGGCGCCGGCCGGGTCGTAGGCCAGTTTGGCGCTCTGGTCCTTGAAGTACGGCGTGGTGACATCGAAGATTCCGGTGACCACCGGGAATTCAGCGTTGTACACGGTGCTGGCGTAGGTCTTGCGGTCGATGGCTTTTTGCAGCGCCAGGCGAATCTGCTTGTCGCTCAGCAGGCGTTCGCCACGGGTGTTGGGGAACAGGTTGAGCGACGGGCCTGGCAGCGAGCGGCTCTGAATGGTCGCGCCCTTGGATTTGAACAGCTTGAGGTCGACTTCCGAGAACGGGTTGCGCGGCCAGAGAATGTCGGCCTTGCCTTGCAGGAACAGGCCATTGCGCACGCTTTCTTCGGGGATATAGCTGATCTCCACCGTGTCCAGATGGGCTTCGCCCTGGTTCTTGTTGTTGGCTGATGCCCAGTGATACCCCTTGCGCTTGACCAGCTTGGCGCCGGTTTCCGGCGTGTAGTGTTCCAGGGTGAACGGGCCGGTGCCGATGATCTTGCCCAGCGAACGCTCCTTGGCGCTCAGCTTGTAAGAGGCCGGCGCGAGGATCGACAGGTTAGTGGTGGAGGTGGCTTGCAGAAAGCCCGCGTTGGGTTTCGACAGCACCAGCTTGACCGTGAAGTCATCGACCACTTCGGCGTGGTCGAAGCCCGCCAGATAGGTCGCGCCGAAGGTGGCCGGCAGTTCGGTGGCGAACGCCTTGTTGCTGTCGAAGGCGGCTTTCACGGCCTTGGCATCGAAGCGCTCGCCGTTGCTGAAGGTCACGTCGTCACGCAGCGTGAAGGTGTAGCTCAGTGCGTCGCTGCTGACTTCCCAGCTTTTGGCCAGCCAGGGGATGATCTTGCCGGTGTCCGGGTCCTGATCGGTCAGCGACTCGGCGACGTTGCGCAGCAGCACGCGGTGTTCCAGCCAGTAGACCTGGAAGGGGTCGACACTGACCAGCGTGGTGTTGTCGCCCCAGAAGGCGATGTTCAGGGTTTTGCTGGCGGCTTCATCACCTGATGGCGAGCAACCCGCAAGGGCCAGGGTCAGGGCGAAGGAGGCCAGCAGGCGGCCGGGGAAAACAGCGTTGGTCATGGTTTCGTCCTTGTATCAATTCTGTTTGTTTAGGGCCGGTGTAGCGTTTGCAAAAGCTCAGTTGGTTCCGTAGGAGTGAGCGCGAGCTCGCGAATGCTTACGGCCAGGCAATAAAGATATGTGAGCCTTATCGGCCTATTCGCGAGCTCTACGCTCGCTCCTACGTGATTGTTTGTGCTGCCTGGTTAGAAGTCGTACGCCAGTTTGGTGTACCAGAAGCCGCCGTTCGGGCTGAACGGCGGGTTGCCGTACACGCCCTGGCCGCCGTTGGAAGGCAGGGCGACCACGCCGTTGCGCTCCGGGTAGGTGTTGAAAATGTTGGTGCCGCCGACGCTGGCGGTCAGGTTGTCAGTGACCGAGTAGGCGATGTCCAGGTCGGTGATCCACTTGGCGTCGAAGCTGCGGTCGGCCGTGGCGTTCTGTGCCCAGGTTTCGACTTTGCCGTAGCGGGTGGTTTGCAGGTTGACCACGAACTTGTCGATGCTCCAGTTGGCACCCAGCACCCATTTGGTTTTCGGCGAGGCGGCGACCAGGTTGCCTTCGGCGGCATGGCCGACCACCGAGATGCCCGAGGCGGTCAGGTCGGCTGGCGTGTCGCGGCGGCCTTCGACCGTGGTCTTGTTCCAGTTGAATGCGGCGCTCCAGCGCACATCGCCAAAACCGCCCAGCGGCGTCAGGTGGTCGAACACCAGGTCCAGGCCACGGGTGCGGGTGTCGAAGGCGTTGGTGTAGTAAGTCACCCACGAACCTTCGGCCACGCCCAGCGAGCGCAAGGTGCTGTTGATGCTGCCGTTGCCGCGGTCATAGATGTCTTGCGACAGCACGATGCGGTCGTCGATATCGACCACGTAGGCGTCCAGGGTCACGCTGGTGCGGCGTGCCGGTTGCCAGGTCAGGCCCAGGCCGATGTTGCGGGTTTTCTCCGGGTCCAGCTCGCTGGCGCCAAAGGCCTTGGCCAGCGCACTGCCGGGCGTTGCTGTATAGCGCAGCGCCGGCACCACCACGCCGTCGGCATTGACGCCGGTGCGGTTGTCGGCCACCGAGTAACCCAGCTGAGTCAGCGACGGGGCACGGAAACCGGTGCCGATGGTGCCGCGCACGGCCACGGTGTCGGTCAGTTCGTAACGCGAGTTGAGCTTGAGGGCGAAGGTGTTCTTCTTGATGTCGTCATAATGCTCGACCCGACCGGCCAGGCCGATGTACCAGCGCTCGCTGGGGTTCAGGCCGAAGTCCAGGTAACCGGCGAAGTTGTTGCGGTCAAGGTCCGCTTCGTCTTCGGGACGGATCACCAGCGCCGATTGCGCGCCACGGCTCGGCCCGCCGCTCAGGCCACTGTTGGTGCTGAGGGTGTAAAGCGGGTTGCGGCTGCCATCGGCAAGAAACTGCGGGTAGGTGTAGCTGCCGACTGTGTAGGCGTCGGCGGAACCTGCGAAGGTCTGGAAGCGTTCCCAGCGATGCTCAAGACCGGCCGACACCTGCACAGGGAAGGGCAGCAGCGGCAGGCTGTCGTAATGCCGTGTGATGTCGAAGTTATTGACCCACTGGTCGAACTGCAAAGTGGCCAGGTCATCGAACGAGGTCGGCGACAACGGGCCATACGTGGGGTTGATGGTCAGGTCGCTGGAGTGGTGGTTCTTGTTGCGCCCGTAAGTGGTCGACAGGTCCCAGTTCCACTCGCCGATCTCACCCTTGCCGCCGACCAGAAACTGCCAGTCGGTGTCCTTGATATTGTTCAGCGGGTCATAGCCATCGGGGAACAGCTCCGGGATCGACGCGGTGCTGTAGGCCAGGCGCTTGTTGTTGTAAATCTGTGCATCGCGCTCGCCGTAGGTGGCGTAGGAATACACCTTGGTGCTGTCGGTCAGCGGCAGCTCGGCGTTGTAACCGAGGTTGAACGCCTCAAGGTCCGGGTCGCCGTTCTTCAGGGCGCGACGGTCCCAGGTGTCCTGGCGTGCATCGCCCGGCGCGTAGCCACGGTAGTTGGCATCGGCCTTGTCGTACAAAAACGCCTGGTTGCGCTTGCGCGCATCGCCGGACAGTTGCAGGAAGCCGCCATCGCCGATGGCGAAGCCTTTGTTACCCGCGAACTTGATGTTCTCGCCCTGGCCATCGGTCAACTGGCCATAACTGGTCTCGAAGTGGCCGCCGGAAGGCCCGGACTTGAGGATCACGTTGATCACACCGGCTACCGCGTCGGAGCCGTACTGCGCGGCGGCGCTGTCTTTCAGCACCTCGATGCGCTCCACGGCGCTGACCGGAATCAGGTCCAGGTCCACGGCGTTGGCGCCGCTGGTATCGACGTTACCGCCAGAGGGCATCGCGCCGTTATGGCGGCGCTTGCCGTTGACCAGCACCAGCGTGTAGGCCGGGCCCAGGCCGCGGTTGGTCAGCGGCCGGGTGGTGGACTGAAAGCCCGAGGTGTTGGCGCCGAAGTTGAACGACGGCAGCAGCTTGGAAATGGCCTCCGACAACTCGGCACGCCCGGTCTTGAGCAGTTGGTCGGCGTTGATGATATCGATCGGCGTCGGGCTGTCAGCCACGGTCCGTTGTGCCCCACGCACCCCGGTGGAAATGACAGTGACAGTATCAAGGCGCGCATCCTCGGCGGTTTCAGCCTGCACCGCGGGCGCCAGCAGGCAGGCCAGCGTCAGGCTCGACAAAGCCATGCCGGCACGCGCCGGAGCAGTTTTCAGAAAGGGGCGCGCAGTGATCGATAACGGTTGATTCATGAATGCATTTCCAGATGACAGCGTTGGCGATGCCGGTTGGCGGCGGCATGCCGTATTGGCTTTGGGCGCCTGCCCGACCCAAGTGTGTGAGCGGTGCGGCGCGTGTCTGATTGTTCTGGAGCGATGCGGTGGTGGTGGGGTCGCTCGGGTGTCGCTTGCGGTCCGGGAGGTGCCCGGTGGGGATCTGGCTTGAATCGTATATTTATAAAAAAGCTCTGGAAAATTCTTTTTAGGAATAAGCTAATAGTGAAAATAAATAATTATCTGATTTTTTATTATGCAAAAAACTGATTAACGCGAAGGTCTGTCTTAACAAAACAAAAATAACCCCTGTGGAGTGATTAAAGGCTCTAGCTATTGGATAAGCAGAAGAGAGGCGACGTCGTACAACCTGTAACAAATATTCCGACCGGATGTGGCTGCAAGTACGAATCGTTGCTATTTGCTGTTGTTAAAAGATGCTAACCTCGCCGCCTTTCACGTAGTCCACCGCTCTGATCACTGTAGGAAAACAAGATGATTCGTCCCTTCTTGCCCATGCTGCCCGGCGCCATCGCCCTAGGGCTTTCGGCACACGCACTGGCCGCTCCGGTCAATACCACCCCGCCAGCGACGGGCACCGTGAACCTGGACAGCGTCAACATTAATGCGCAGGGCAACCTTGCCGGCGCTGCGACCACGGAAGGGACGCAGTCGTACACCACCGGTGCCATGAGCACCGCGACCAAGCTGCCATTATCGATCCGCGAAACCCCGCAGTCGGTGAGCGTGATCACCCGTCAGCGCATCGAAGATCAGGGCATGAATGACCTCAATGAACTGGTCAAGTACGCCCCCGGTATCACCCTGCGCAAGTACGGATCGGACCGTCTGGAATTCCTGTCGCGCGGTTTCAAGATCGATAACCTGATGTACGACGGGTTGCCGACCACGGTGGGCAGCTTCACCCAAGACACTATTTCCGGGGCTGACCTGGCGATGTACGACCGGGTCGAGGTGGTGCGTGGCGCCACCGGCCTGATGACCGGTGCCGGTAGCCCGGCAGCGACCCTCAATCTGGTGCGCAAGCGTCCGACCGCCACGCCGCAGGTCAGCGTGACCACCAGCGCCGGTAGCTGGGACCGTTATCGCCTTGAGGTGGATGCGTCGAACAAACTCAACGAATCCGGCACCCTGCGTGGCCGTGTCGTGGCCGCTGCACAGACCGGCAACAGCTTTCAGGATGTGCGCGAAAGTGAACGCCAGACCTTCTACGGCATCGTCGAAGCCGATCTGAGCGAGCGCACCACCTGGACGATTGGGGCCTCCAAGCAGCGCGACGACAACACCTCCGACTGGGGCAGTCTGCCCAGTGGTCCGAATGGTGAAAACCTGGGGCTTTCGCGCTCGACCTTCCTGAGTAACGACTGGTCGTACTGGGACAAGGACAACTACAGCCTGTTTACCGACCTGACCCACCGCTTCGATAACGGCTGGACCGGTAAGGTGGCGGCGCAGAAGATCTGGGCCGAGGCGGATACGTTTTCCAGTTACCTGAGCTACAACGGCCCCGTCCTGGAGCAGTACTCGGGCCAGTATTTTAACACCGACGACCAGACCAACCTCGATGCCACGCTGTCCGGACCGTTCCAGTTGCTGGGCCGTGAACATGAACTGGTGTTCGGTGCCAGTCGTCGCGAAGAGAAGTTCGACCAGAGTGGCGGATGGTGGGGGCAGGGCACAGCTATCGACCCCTACAATTTCAGCCACAGCGCGATTGCCAAGCCATCGTCGGCTGTACGCAACCCGTATGCCGGCCGTAACACCAGCATCGAGAAGAGTGTCTACGCCGCTGCGCGTTTCAATCCGATCGAACCACTGCATGTCATCGTTGGCAGCCGCCTGAGCTGGTTCGACTACGAAAACCGTGTCAGCGGTGATTCGTACAAGGTGACTCAAGAAGTCACTCCGTATGCTGGCGTGATCTACGACCTCAACGACACCTATTCGGTGTACGGCAGTTACACCCAGATCTTCAAGCCGCAAAGTGAGGAGAACGCCAGCGGTACGGTGCTCGACCCGATGACCGGCGAAAGCTACGAAATCGGTATCAAGGGTGAGTACTTCGACGGAGGCCTGAACGCTTCCGTGGCACTGTTCGACATGACCCAGGAAAATCGCGCTTATGCGTTGACCGCCCAGCCAGCCGCTTGCCAGGCGCAAAACCGCACCTGCTACGAGGCCGCCGGTGAAGTGCGCAGCCGCGGTATCGACGCCGAACTGACCGGTGCGCTGACCCCGGACTGGCAGTTCTCCGCGTCCTACACCTATGTGCTCAGCCAATACGTGAAAGATGCCAACGAGCGTAACGAAGGCCGCCTGTTCGCCCCTAATCAGCCCAAACATCTGTTCAAGGTTGCCACCTCCTACAACCTGCCGGGCAACCTGAACAAATGGCGTGTGGGCGCCGACGTCTTCGCCCAGAGCGAAACCTTCAACGTCGTTGGCACCGGTTACGCCACACAGGACTCTTACGCCGTACTGGGCCTGATGGCCGGCTACCGCTTCAATGAAAACTGGGATGGCCGGGTCAACCTCAACAACGTCACCGACGAAAAATACTGGCAGGGCATCCCGACCGGTTCCGGCAGTGGCGTGTATGGCGATCCGCGTAACCTGATGGTCTCGTTGAAATGGACGCTGTGATTTAAAGCGCTGTCTGGCAGAGTGAAAACACCTCGACTGGCTCGGGGTGTTTTTGGTTTTAGAGCACTACTATTCCTGACATTTGTAGCGGTTGCACCACTGTATTCGCCAGCAGAGCTGCCTCCTACACAGACCGCGTCGAGGCTTACTGATTGGCACTGGCTCGTAGGAGCGGCTTTAGCCACGAAGGCCGTTAACCTGTCGTCCTTGACTGAAATGTCACATTTCCCGTACCTCCCTTAAACACTGCCGCAACAACTCCGAGCCATCCCCGGCTCGCCAACTGATCACAATCGGTGAGGTCGCGCTGCTGTCGAGCAGCTCGCTATAGCCAATATCATCCCGGTGCAAGCGCTGCACCGAGGCAGGCACCAAGGTAATGCCGATGCCCGCCGCCACCAGGCCGATCGCCGTCTGCAGTTCGTTGACCGTTTGCACCACATGAATCTTCAAGCCCTGGCGGTTGAAGATGCCCAGCACATGGTCGGCGTAGCTGGGGCGTGGGTTGCCGGGGTAGAGCACGAAGGGCTCTTCGGCCAGCCGTTCCAGGCTGACGGGGCCGGCCAGCAGCGGGTGGCCGGCGGGCAGGGCGGCGACCAGCGGGTCTTCGCGCAGCACTTCCTGGGTGATCGCCGGGTCGTCGAACAGCATGCGGCCAAAGCCGATGTCGATACGGCCGCTTTTCAGCGCCTCGATCTGCTGCAGGGTGATCAACTCGGACAGGCCCAGTTCGACATCGCCAAAGCCGCGCAGGCGGCGGATCAGTTCCGGCAGCTGGCCGTACAGCGTGGAGGGCGCAAAGCCGATGCCCAGCCAGCGCTTGCTGCCGCTGGCAACCCGGCGGGTATCGTCGCTGATGCGTTTTAGCTGCTCCAGCAGTTGCGCTGAATGCTCATGAAAAAACCGCCCGGCCTCGGTCAGGCGCAGCGGTCTTGAGCGCTCCAGCAGTTCGACGCCCAATTCTTCTTCCAGTTGCTGGATCTGCCGGCTCAGCGGCGGCTGGGCGATGTTCAACTGCTCGGCAGCGCGGGTGAAGTTCAGGGTCTGGGCGACGACTCTGAAATAACGCAAATGACGCAGCTCCACGATACCTCCTGGGTATGAAGCGAGACTTAATCAATATTGGACCGTGCGTGCGGGCAGCGTCAATCATGCAGCCATGATCACCCTGACGAGCCGGACAGCCCCATGACCGCCGCAATAACAATAGAAAGCTTTGAAACCCTGATCGTCGACCTGCCGACCATTCGCCCGCACAAACTGGCCATGCACACCATGCACGGCCAGACCTTGGTGATTCTGCGCATCCGTTGCAGCGACGGCATCGTTGGCGTCGGTGAGGCCACCACCATCGGCGGCCTGGCGTACGCCGGCGAAAGCCCGGAAAGCATCAAGGTCAACCTCGACACCTGGTTTGCACCTTTGCTGATCGGCCAGGACGCCAGCAACCTCAATGCAGCCATGCAGCGTGTCGACCGTGGCATTCGCGGCAATACCTTCGCCCGCAGCGCGGTCGAAACCGCTTTGCTTGACGCGCTGGGCAAACGCCTGGGCCTGCCGGTGGCCGAAGTGCTCGGCGGCCGTGTGCGTGACGGCGTCGAAGTGGCCTGGACCCTGGCCAGCGGCGACACCGGCCGTGACATCGACGAAGCCGAGCAAATGCTCGACCGCCGTCGTCATCGGCACTTCAAACTCAAGATCGGTGCCGGCGATGTCAGCCGCGACATCGCTCACGTGGCCGCGATCAAAAAAGCCCTTGGCGACCGCGCCAGTGTGCGGGTCGACATCAACCAGGCCTGGAGCGAAGCGGTGGCGATTTCAGCCAGCCGCCGTCTGGCCGATGCCGGCGTCGAGCTGATCGAGCAACCGCTCTCGCGCTTCGACCGTGCCGGCATGGTGCGCCTCAATGCCCACAGCCCGATCCCGCTGATGGCCGATGAAGCCATCGAGTCGGTGCAAGACAGCTTCACCCTGGCGCAACTGGGTGTGGCACCGATCTTCGCCCTGAAAATCGCCAAGACCGGCGGCCCGCGTGCGGTATTGCGCACCGCCGCGATTGCCGAAGCGGCGGGCATCGGCCTGTACGGCGGCACCATGCTCGAAGGCAGCATCGGCACCCTGGCCTCGGCGCATGCCTTTGCCACCCTCGACAAGCTGGAATGGCACACCGAACTGTTCGGGCCGCTGCTGCTGACCGAAGACATCCTCGTCGAGCCGCCGGTGTACCGCGACTTCCAGTTGCTGATCCCGACCACGCCGGGCCTGGGCCTGGAAATCGACGAACAACGCCTGGCGCGCTTTGCGCGTCGCTGAATACCTGACCGATAAGGAACCGAACCATGCTTTTTCACGTGCGCATGACCGTCAAGCTGCCGGTCGACATGCCCGCCGACCAGGCCGCCCGCCTCAAGGCCGATGAGAAGGAACTGGCCCAGCGCCTGCAACGCGAAGGCACCTGGCGTCACCTGTGGCGCATCGCGGGTCTGTATGCCAACTTCAGTGTTTTCGACGTGGCAGACAACCAGGCGCTGCACGACCTGTTGATGCAATTGCCGCTGTACCCGTACATGGACATCGAAGTCACGCCGCTGTGCCGGCACCCGTCCTCGATTCATGACGACGACCGTTGATTGATAAACGCTTAATGCTTCACGCCTGAACAAGAATAATGACGAGGAAAAGCCATCATGACCGTACGTATTTCCCACACCGCTGAAGTGCAGAAGTTCTTCGAAAACGCCTCGGGTTTCGACCAGGAAGCCGGCAGCCAGCGGATGAAAACTGTGGTGCACCGCATTCTGACCGACTCGATCAAAATCATCGAAGACCTGCAGATCACCCCGGAAGAGTTCTGGAAAGGGGTCAACTATTTCAACGAACTGGGCGCTCGCCAGGAAGCCGGTCTGCTGGTCGCAGGCCTGGGGCTCGAGCATTACCTGGACCTGCTGCTGGACGCCGAAGATGAACAGGCCGGCCATGTCGGCGGCACCCCGCGCACCATCGAAGGCCCACTGTACGTGGCCGGCGCCCCGCTGAGCCTGCACGAAGCGCGCCTGGACGACGGAACCGACGCTGGCACCTTGCTGTTCATGCAGGGCCAGGTCCGCGACGTCAATGGTCAGCCACTGGCCAATGCGATTGTTGATGTGTGGCACGCCAACACCGGCGGCACTTACTCGTACTTCGACCCGTCGCAGTCGGAATTCAACCTGCGCCGCCGCATCCAGACCGACGAGCAAGGCCGCTACCGCTTCCAGAGCATCGTGCCGTCCGGCTACGGCTGCCCGCCAGACGGTCCGACCCAGGCCCTGCTCGATCAACTGGGCCGTCACGGCCAGCGCCCGGCGCACATTCACTTCTTCATCTCGGCCCCGGGCCATCGCCACCTGACCACCCAGATCAACCTGGACGGCGACCCGTACCTGCACGACGACTTCGCCTACGCCACCCGCGATGAACTGATCGCCCGCATCGACTTCATCGACGACGCCGAGCGCAGTGCCGCCCGCGGTGTGCAAGGCCAGTTCGCCGAAATCGAGTTCGATTTCGAGCTGCAACCGACCGAACAGACCGAAGAAGAAAGCCGCCGCGAACGGGTTCGCGCGCTGGAAGCCTAACGGCCACGGCATGTTGCGAAAAGGTCCAGTTCCGGGTCATAGACCCGGGACTGGACGCCCAGCAAGCCCAGCATCGAATGGAACAGGTTGTCGTGGCTCAGCGGCGTGTTGCGTTCCTTGATCAGGCAACGGGTATCAATCCCGAACGCTGCCTGATAATTTTCCGAGAACCACGCCAGCATCGGTACATGCCGTTGTTGCTCCGGTGCCAGCATATAAGGCGTGCCGTGCAGGAACAGGTTGTACTCGCCCAATGACTCGCCATGGTCGGACACATACAGCATGGCGGTGTCGACCTTGTCCTGATTGCGCCGTAACACATTGATCAGGCTGGCCAGTACGTGGTCGGTGTACAGCAACGTGTTGTCGTAGGCGTTGACGATGCTTTCACGCGAACAGTTGTTCAACGCATTGCTCTTGCACACCGGGGTGAATTGCTCGAACTCGCTCGGGTAGCGTTTGTAGTATTCCGGGCCGTGACTGCCCATCTGGTGCAACACCAGCACGGTGTCGCGTTGCAGGTGATCGATATCCACTTGCAGGTCACGCAACAGGATCTCGTCGCGGCATTCGTTGTCGGCGCACAACGTCTCGTCTTTCATATTGCTGACATCCTGGAACTGAACCCGGTCGCAGGTGCCTTTGCAGCCGGACTGGTTATCGCGCCAGATCACATCGAAACCTGCACGTTGCAGTACATCGAGCAGGCCTTCGCTGTTTTTGGCCGTGGCGGCGTTGTAATGCTGACGGCCCATGCCGGAAAACATGCACGGCACGGAGACGGCGGTTTCGGTGCCGCACGAATGCACATCGCCAAACGCGATCACATCGTTTTCGCGCGCCAGTTGCGGCGTCGTGTCCCGCGAGTAACCGAGCAGGCCGAAGTTCTCGGCGCGGGCACTTTCGCCAATCACCAGAACGGTCAGGGATTTGCGCGAGTGTTTATCCCACTGCGCACTGCGCCGGGCGTCTTCGCCGATGCGGCTAAAGGGCTTTTGGGCACTGCTGACCTGTTCGCGCACGTAACTGAATGCGGCGCCCAGGTAGTTGCTGGGTGTGACCAGCAGGCGCAATTCATGGTGATTGCGAAACAGTGAAGACAACCCTTGATAGTTGAGCAGTGCAACCGCGCCCAGCAGCAGTGCGCAGCCCAGGGCGATCAAGGCTTTGAACATCAGGTCGCGGGCCCACGGGCGATAATTGACCGGGGTTTTCCAGAGCAGCCACGAAGGCAATACGCCCAGCAGGACAATGTATAAAAACAGCCAGGGGGAAATAAGCCCGAGTACTTCAGTGGTGTTGGTTTCAACCGTATTACGCAACATGCCGATGTCGATAACGATGCCGTACTGGTTCATGAAGTAAGTAATGGCCGAACTGATCATGAACAGGCTGATCAACACTGGCTTTAAAACAGGTTTAAACGCCACGAGTGTCAGCACGATAGTAAACACGCACGCCACCATAATGGCGAACGAGGCCCGCAAGAGCAGGCCGGTTGTATTGGCTGACGTGATCGTGAACAGATGTTGCCAAAGGGGCAGGTTAAAGGCGATCAGCAAGAAAACACTGGCGAGCGCGGTCACACGCTCGGGGCGCACCGGTTTGATAGTAAGCATAGGGAATGACTCAGTTTGCGATGCCGCGCACTGTAGGGAGGAATTTATCAAATTTTGGTGAAAAGTCCGCCAACTAAATATCACCTTGTTTATGTCTTTCTTGCCCTCTAGGTAGGAAAGAACTTAATCGTTGCGGTGGACCTTTTTTTCACATCCTGTTGACCCGTCTGAAACAGCGCGCAACTTAACGTGCCGGCCATTGCGTTGTTGATCAGGAGTTACGCCGTGCCCATTCCTATTGCCTACAGTCCTTTGTTCGATACTTCACGACGACGCGCATGGCGTCCCGGTCGTCTTACCCTGGCGCTGGCCGTGGTGGTGGTCACACTGGCGGCCACACTCGGCTGGTGGCTGAGCTCGACTACCGTGATCGACCTTGGCCGCAGCGGCTCGGCCTGGTCGGGGTTGCAAACCCAATGGCAGCAAGGCCGTGTGGTGGTGATGATCCGCCACGCCGAACGCTGCGACCGCTCCGCCAATCCTTGCCTTGGCCCGCTGGATGGCATCACGGTTCAGGGCCAGCACGCAGCCCAGGGCGTTGGCGCAGGCTTGCAGGCGCTGGGCCTTGATCGCACCCGCATGCTCGCCAGCCCCATGACCCGCACCCAGCAAACGGCTGATCTGATTCGCGGCCAGCAAGTGGCGGCTCAAGCGTGGGTCGGTGAGTGCGATCACGGTTTCAAGGAGGCGGTGCTCAGTCATAAAAGCGCCAGTGAAAACCTGGTGTTACTGACCCATAGCGGCTGCATCGATCAGTTCGAACGCAAGATGGGCGTGCGCGCCGGGCAGCGTTCCAGTGATTACGCGCAGGCCTTGTTCGTGCAAGTGGACGGTGTGCATGCACCGCGCATCATTGGCGAACTTGATGCCTCGCAGTGGGCCCATATGACCGGCGCGAGCATTAACTGATGAAAGCCTCTGCACAACGTTTAACGTTTTATCGCAGCTATCTAGGGCTGCCATTGCTGTTGGCGCTGCTGGTCTTTGTCGCATTTGACCTGACCACACTCGACCGCCAGATCAGCGACATGTTGTATGACCCTGCCATTGGGGCGTTTGTGTTCGGGCATGATCGATTGTTCGAGAACATTACCCACCGCTGGGCAAGAATCCTGCCTGACTGGACCGGTGAGTTTGCAGTTATCAGCGCGCTGTTATCGTTTGTCTGGCCGCTGCTGAAATCGCGCAGCGATAAATTGCCCGCCCGCGTGTCAGGCACGTTGCAGTGGTTCTTTGAGTACCGGCGCGACTTCTTTTTCATTGTCGTGGCCTTCGCCCTGAGCACCAGTGTCATTCATTACCTTAAAAGCCACACCAGCGTGTATTGCCCGGTGGAAACCACGCTTTATGGCGGTCTTGAACTGCACAAGGCCTGGTTCGAGAACTTCACCTGGTTTGCAGAGGCCGGCGCCGGCCGTTGCTGGCCGGGCGGGCATGCCTCCAGCGCGTTCAGCCTGTTTGCGCTGTACTTCGTGGCGCGCCGACATCGCTGGCAGCGCGCCAATACGGTATTGGCCATCGTGATAGTGCTGGGCTGCGTGTATGGCACCACCCGAGTGTTGCAAGGCTGGCACTACATGTCGCACACCTTGTGGGCAGGCATTTTCGTCTGGCTCAGCACGTTATGGGTGGCACTGTTCTTTTATGGGCGTTCGGCGTTGCAAGTGCCGGCGCAATCAGCATTGCGCTTTGAAGGTTCTAGCCACGTCGGCACTGCGCAAACATATCCAGCGACTGGCTATAAGCAAGGGTTGTGACATTAAGCAGCCCGAGCATCGAGTGAAACAGGTTGTCCTGGCTCAAGGCCGCGTCGCGGCTCTGGCGCAGGCAATCGGTGTCGATGCCGAACGACTGTTTATAACGCTCGGAAAACCACGCCAGCATCGGCACATGGCGCTGTTGTTCAGGGGCCAGCAAGTACGGCGTGCCATGCAGGAACAGGTTGTATTCGCCCAGCGATTCACCGTGGTCCGACAGGTAGAGCATGGCGGTGTCGACCTTGTCCTGGTTGTTGCGCAGGATGTCGATCAGGCTGGCCAGTACGTGGTCGGTGTACAGCAACGTGTTGTCGTAGGCGTTGACGATGCTCTCGCGGGTGCAGTTGTTCAGCGCATTGCTCTGGCAGACCGGGGTGAATGTCTCGAAATCCTTGGGGTAGCGCTTGAAGTAGTCGGGGCCGTGGCTGCCCATCTGGTGCAACACCAGCACGGTGTCGCGTTGCAGGTGGTCGATATCGGCCTGCACGTCTCGCAGCAGGATTGCATCGCGGCATTCGTGGTCGGCGCACAAGGCGGGGTCTTTATCATCGCTGACATCCTGCACCGTCACCCGGTCGCAGGTGCCTTTGCACCCGGACTGATTATCGCGCCAGATCACATCGAAACCGGCGCGCTTGAGCACGTCCAGCAAGCCTTCCTGGCTGCGCGCGGTGGCGGCGTCGTAATGTTTGCGGCCCATGTTGGAAAACATGCACGGCACCGACACCGCGGTTTCGGTGCCGCAGGAATACACATTGCCGAACGCGATCACATCGCCTTCACGTGCCAGTTGTGGCGTGGTGTTGCGCGAGTAACCGAGCAGGCCGATGTTCTCGGCGCGTGCGCTTTCGCCGATCACCAGCACCGTCAGCGATTTGCGTGTGTGTTGCGCCCATGCCGGGCTGCGCTGTGCATCGGTGGCGATGGGGTTGAAGGTCGATTCGGCGGCAAGCACCTGTTCATGCGCATAGCTGAACGCGGCACCCACAAAGTTGCTGGGCACCACCATCAGGTGCAGTTCGTGGTGATTGCGAAACAGCGAGGCCAGGCCTTGGTAGTTGAGCAGTGCCACGCCTGCAATCAGTGCCGAACAGCCCAGGCCGATCAGGGTTTTACTGAGCAGCTCGGCCGGCCAGCGGCGGTAGTGGACCGGAATTTTATACAGCAGCCACGAGGGCAGTACACCCAACAGCCCGAGATAAACAAAGAGCTTGAACGACAACAAGTCCAGCACTTCGGTGGTGTTGGTCTCGGCCATATTGCGAAACATGGCCGCGTCGAAAATGACCCCGTACTGGTTCATGAAATAAACAATGCCCGATGACAGCATGAACAGCGTCACCAGCACCGGTTTCAATACCCGCCGGAACGCCACCAGGGTCAGCAGCAGATTGAAGGCGATGGCAATCAGTGCCGCAAAGGCGGTGCTTAATAACAGGCCTTTGGCATCGGGTGCAGTAATCGTGAACACATGCTGCCAAAGTGTCGAGTTGAAACCCAGTAACAGGAAAAGGCTGGCGAGCAGCGTCACAACCTCGGGACGAACGGGCTTGATAGTCAGCATGTCGGAACACTGCATGAGAGGATGGGTAGGCGCGCAAAGTATCAGGCTCTTGTCAGGCCTGTACCAATGAAAGATAGGCCACTGCGCCGATCGCGCAGTGGTTTTTGAAAAGTTGAAAGCATTGGTTCAGGTGTTGCCTAAGCTCTGTACGGAAAGTCGGCGAGCGAAGGCCAGGCAAGGCAAAAAACGGCGAGGAACGGTCGGAGTCGCGTTCGACTTTACGTGTTGTAAATGAGCATTCCGAGCCGGTTTTTAACGCAGCATGGCCGAGCGCAGCCACTTTACGTACAGAGCCTAAGCGGCGCCCAACTTGTACCCCAGCCCATGCACAGTGTGCAGCAACTCGCACTCGGCCGCGCCGTCGAGGGCGCGTCTTAGAATGTGGATGTTGCTGCGCAGGCTGGCACTCTTGGGCATGTCATTGCCCCACAGCGCTTCTTCGAGTTCCTTGCGTTTGACCAGGTGCGGGCTGCGGCGCATCAGCAACTCCAGCAGTTTCAGATGCGAAGGGTTGAGTCTGATCGGCAGGCCTGCGCGGGACACTTCAAGGGTGTCCAGGTCCAGCTTCAGGTCGGCGACCATCAACACCCGGTTATTACGGTTGCCCAGACGACGCGCCACGATGGCTTCAAGCCGGGCGAGCACTTCGGTCATTGCAAACGGCTTGGTGACATAGTCATCGGCACCGGCCGAAAACCCCACCAGGCGATCTTCCAGTGTGTCGCGGGCGCTGAGCATCAGAATCGCAACTTCAGAGCGCGAATGCTGGCGCAGGCCATGACAGATCTTGTTGCCGTCGATGCCGGGCAACATGATGTCCAGCACAATGGCGTCGAACGGTTGGGTGGCGGCCAGGTGCAGGCCACTCAACCCGTCCAGTGCGCCGGTCACGTCATGGCCTTTAAGTTGAAAGAACTCCACGAGGTTGTCATGAATGTCACGGTTATCTTCAATCACTAATATGTTCATTGTTGGTCTTGTGCTGGCCAGACTGCGATCGGTACTGCCGGCATAAAGCACCGGGCATGCTGAACTCTAGTTGACCAGGCGTCTGCACAACGTCAATGAAATGTGAGAAAAGTGTCATCGCAGCCGCGCAGCAGGGTTCAGTCGCTGGCGACAGGACATTTTTCTCACGTTTCGTTCATCTTTGCTTCAGCCTGCCGACCCTAGTATCCACATCAATTTTTGTGCTGCGGAGCATCGTTCATGGTCGAGGCATTACCGGTTGCAGCTTCACGTCCCTTCGATTTTCGCCTGGGCGTGGGTATCCCGCTCGCCTTCATGCTGCTCCTGTTGATCTTCGATCCGACCGCACTGGATTACGCCATCAGCCGGCAGTTCTATGTGCCGGGCGAGGGCTTTATCGGCGCGCACAGTTACTGGCTGGAAAACATCCTGCATGACCGGGCCAAACAGGCGGTAATCGCACTGGTGTTGTTGGTGGCGCTGGGCTTTGTATTGAGCTGGAAGGTTGCGGCGCTGCGCATCTGGCGTCGACCGCTGGGCTATGTGGTGCTGGCGATGGCATTGTCGACCGCGATTATCACGCCGCTCAAGGCCTTGACCCATGTTCAATGCCCCTGGAGCCTGACCGAATTCGGCGGCATCGAGACCCACACGCCGTTGCTCAGCGAGCGTGCCCCGACCCTCAAGCCAGGGATGTGCTGGCCGGGCGGGCATGCTTCTACCGGGTTTTCGTTGCTGGCCCTGTTCTTTGCCCTGCGTGACCGCTACCCACGCGCCGCGCGGCTGGCGTTGGGTTTTGCCCTGGCATTGGGGACGGTGTTTTCGCTGGGCCGTATGCTGCAAGGCGCACACTTTCTGTCGCACAACATCTGGACTTTGTTGTTCGACTGGCTGATCTGTCTGGGGTGTTACCGCTGGCTGTTGTATCGCCCGCAACCGGTCGGGGCGACGTTGATGACATCAGGTGTACGGTCTTGAGCCGTACACCTGACGGTGGAGCGATTTACCAGTTGTAGCTCAGCTTGGCCGTTACTTCGCGGCCAGGGTTATAGAAGTCGGCCGTGCCGGTGCCGACCACGTGCTGCTCGTTTGCCAGGTTGGAGACGTTGATTGCCAGGTCGGTGCCTTTGGCGATCGGGTAGTTGAAGGCGGCGTCGAACAGTGTCGTGGCGTCGCTTTTACCGGTGTTGGTCTCGTTGAAGTAATAGGTGCCCACATAACGAGCGCCCAGGCCAACGCTGATCTTGGTGCCAGGGAAGGTGTAGTAGCTCCACAGCGAAGCCGAATGCCGGGGCGCCGCCGAGAATTCATTGCCCTTGAGCGATTCGCCGTTGTACAGCGTGCCGCGCAGGACGTCCGATTTCATGTAGGAGTAGCCGCCGATCAGGCTGATGTCGTTGGTGATTTCAGCCTTGGCTTCCAGGTCCAGGCCCCGCACTCGGGACTCACCGATGGTTTGCTGTTGAATGATGCCGCTGGGCAGCACAACGGCGATAGAAACATCTTCTTGCGTCAGGTCATAAATGGCTGCCGAGAACAGTGCATTCATGCCCATCGGCGAGTACTTCACGCCAAGCTCGTACTGTTTGCCGCGCTCAGGCGTGACGCCGATGGTTGGCGGTGCAACCGACTCCACCATGCTCACGTACGTCGAAACTTCGTCGGTGACGATATAGGTCAGCGCACCGCGAACAGAGGTTTCCGAGAAGTTATCCGAAGCCCTGATCCCGGTAATGTCGGTGCTGGACAGGTCCAGCGAGTCGTTGCGCACACCGCCGGTGACGATGAAGCGTTCATAGAACGACAGGTTCTGCTGCAGGAATACCGACTTGGTGGTGTAGTCCTGTTTGTTGCGGCTGTAGGGCTCCAGGCCGGCTGGCGCACCGCGGTATACCGGGTTGGCGATATCGATCGGTGTTGTCAGGGCGTAGACCGAAGTGTCCTTGGTCGATGCATCGCGATACTCGACCCCGACCATCGTGCTGCTGTCGATATTCTCGAAGCGCGCATCGTATTGCAGCATCAGGTTGCCGTTAAGCTGATCGGCCTTGGTGTCGGTACCAAAGGCAAAGCGATCAACCATGGTGCCGGTGCGTGCGGCGGAATCGCTCAGATACACGTAACCGAAATTATCGGTCAGTTCGCTGTAACGCAGGTTGCTGCGCAGCACGAAACCATTATCGAAATCATGGGTGAAGTTGCCGCTGAGGCTGCTGCGCTCGACATCATGGAAGTTGTAGTCAGGCTCGCCAAAGAATTTTTTGCGGCTGTATTCCTTGTCCAGCGGATAACCGCCGCTGTTGGGTGAGCTTTTGGTCTTGAGGTAGTCAAAAATCACCGTGCCGGAGGTATAGGCCGTCGGTGCCCAGGTCAGGCCGCCCATCAGGAACTTGTTATCGTCCTGTGAATGGTCGTATTCACGTTCGCTGTCCTGGAACTTGCCGGTGAGTCGGTAGGCCAGTGTTTTGTCTTCGTTCAACGTGTCGCCGACATCGATGCCGGTCTCCATATGGTCGAAGGAACCATAGGTCACATAGCCTTGACCGAACTTCTCGAAACGCGGTTTCTTGCTCACGAAGTTCACCGAGCCGCCAGGATCGGCAGGGCCGAACAGTGTTGAGTTGGCCCCACGCAGCACTTCGACGCGCTCATAGGCAAAAGGCTCTTCACGAACGCCGCGCATTGAGCCCAGGGTCATGCCGTCGCGATAGGTGGTCGCCTGGAAGCCGCGAATCTTGAAGTAGTCGTTGCGGTCATCGGTGCCGTAGTAGTCGGTAAGAACGCCTGGGGTGTATTGCAATACTTCTTCTGTGGTGCTGGCGCTGCGCTGTTCGATTTCCTTTTGCGTGACCACGGAAACCGAAGCGGGGGTGTTGAGAATGCTGGTGGCAACCTTGCCTCCGACCCAAAGCTCCTGCGCAACGACCGAGAGCGAGTCGTCACTGGCTGCCGCCTGGGAGTTGACGATGATCGGTGCGAGACGATAAGTACCGTCCTCAGCAATTTCACTCGTCTCTTGAGCATTTACACCCATAGGAGCGGCCACCAGAGGTGCACACACCAGAACGGCCCTGGTGGCCAGACTCCATGGCGCACGGGCAGCAATCAGTCTGGTTTTGGTATCGGTCATGCTCGAGAATCCCCTTGATTTAAAAGTTACCCGCTAAAAATTTTTAGGTTTTGTCACATCAATACAAGACTTTAGCGGCGCAATCATATTCTAAAAGATACACAAAGTGATAACCATTACCATTCATGTCTGTAACAGCGCGATAGACGGCCCCTTGACGTCAGAAAATAACTTTCAAGTTGCGCTCAACCTATACAGCTTCAGTGCCGATAGACGTAACAAGGTGTGTCAAAGCTGCAGTTGTCGCCCCCGCGTTATGAAACACGGTCAGTTGTTTCATAACGGTCACCGCATGGAACGCTCACGCTGACGACTTCGATGAGAATAATTCCATGACCCTTCGAACTATCAATATTGCGCCACGGGCGTTTCTTGGGTTCGCATTCATTGCACTGCTGGTCATCCTTCTGGGCGTTTTTGCGCTGAACCGCATGTCCCTGATTCGTCAGGCGACCGTCGACATAGAAAGCAACTCCTTGCCAAGCGTAGGGTTTCTTGGGGAGGTCAACGAAGATGTACTGCGCCTGAGGCTCTTGTCCCTTCGGCTGTTGGTCAACCGTGAGCCTGACATGCTGCAGGAAGGCGAGCAGCGACTCACGGAAACCATCAGTCAATTGCAGGTTGCCAAGTCGTCCTACAGCGCATTGCCAGCGGACGCTGACGAGAAAGCCATTTATCAGCAGTTCGACGCGACGCTCGCTCAATACCTGAATCTTCTAAGTCAACAAACACAATTGTCACGCCAGGATAAAGTCGAGGAAGCCCGCGTACTGGTCAACGCTAAAATGCGCGAGGTTGCAGAGTCATTGAGCAGCCAGCTCAAGCAGTTGATCAACGTTAATAAAGCCAGTGCTGTCGAATCGTCCAGGGTCGCCGGTGAGCAATATGACGGAGCAACTGTCGCCATTATCGGTGTCGCGATAGTCGCCTCGTTAATGACGGTATTGCTGGCCTGGTTATTGACCCGCAGCATTGTCGCGCCCTTGTCGAAAGCCGTCAGTGCCGCGCAGCAGATTGCCGCAGGTGACCTGACCAAACCTATCGAGGTGGACGGCAAGGATGAACCGGCCCGCTTGCTCGAAGCGCTGTCGATCATGCAGCAGAACCTGCGCAAGACCATCGAAATGATTTCAGGCTCTGCCACGCAACTGGCCTCGGCGGCAGAAGAGTTGAGCGCTGTGACCGAAGAGTCGTCGCGGGGCCTGCAGCAACAGAATGATGAGGTCGAACAAGCCGCCACGGCAGTCAATGAAATGACCGCCGCCGTGGAAGAAGTGGCGCGCAATGCCGTCTCTACCTCCCAGGCTTCGCAACAGTCCACTGACACCGCACGCCAGGGCCGCGACAAGGTGGTGCAGACCGTTCAGGCGATTCAGGCCATGACGCAGGATGTACAGACCACCTCGACCCTGATCGAGGGCCTGGCCGAGCAAGGTCGCGATATTGGCAAGGTGCTGGACGTCATCCGCTCGATTGCCGAGCAGACCAACCTGCTGGCGTTGAACGCGGCCATCGAGGCGGCCAGGGCCGGCGAGGCGGGCAGGGGCTTTGCGGTGGTGGCCGATGAGGTACGAGCGCTGGCGCATCGCACCGCGCAATCGACGCGCGAAATCGAGCAGATGGTCGCCGGCATTCAAACCGGGACCGGCAGCGCCGTGCAGTCCATGGCGATGAACACCACCCGCACGCAAACCACCCTGGAGCTGGCCCGTGCGGCAGGCGAGGCGCTGGAGCAGATCACCGAGGCCATTTCAACCATCAACGAGCGCAACATGGTGATTGCCAGCGCCTCCGAAGAGCAGGCTCAGGTGTCGCGCGAGGTGGACCGTAATCTGGTGAACATTCGCGACCTGGCCACCCAGTCGGCCGCCGGCGCCAACCAGACCAGTGCCGCCAGCCATGAACTGTCGAGACTGGCGGTGGACCTGAACGGCATGGTCGCCCGCTTCGTGATTTGATCTACCTGGTTGACCTGCCGATATCCGCGCTCTATACAGGGCGCCTTACCCCTTTGTAACGACAGGTAGTGACATGAGCACTGATAACGACGCCTTCGAACCCGAGCACGAACACTTGCTGGATCATGAGTTCGCAGGCGATGACCTTGATGACGAAGAGTATGAAAGCGCCGACTCTTTCTTCGACGATGAGCATGACGACGACTAGTGTTCGCGGCCAGAAGGTGACCTGCGCCGCGTTTCAGGCGATCGGCGCTGCAGCCAATGCAGCGCCGGTTTGTACAGGGCCTGGCCCTTACAGGTCTTTCTTGACCTCCTTGTCTATGTGCTTGTCTGCCTTGTGGCGCTCGGCATCATCATGTTTGGCGCCCTTGTCGATTTCCCTGGCATCGTGATCGACGCCTTTGCCAACTTCCTTGGCATCGTGCTCAACCCCTTTATCGAGTTCACGATTGTCATGCCTGATGCCTTTCTCAAGTTCGCTCTCTGCCAGGGCCTGGGAAGCGACTGTGCTGGCCAGCATGGCGGATGCCGCCAGTGCAAAGATGATCTTGCGCATGTTGATACTCCTTTTTTGAAAAGCCAGCCCGTCATGGGCTGATCATTTTTCAAAGTAGTTGAACACTCGGACAATGCGCTGCGAATAGTCGGATAGAGCCGCAGTCAGTAGAATGGCCAGCGGTGTATGGATTGACTCAAGGAGCTTCAATGAAAGGCAAGTCGACGGGTGCAGGATTGAATCAGATGGTGCTTACCCTGTGCTTTATTGTGCTGGGTGCGTCGCTGAATGGCGCGGGCGTGGTCGGTTTCTGGGGCATGTTTGCGATCATGATGGTGCCTAATGCCGGTTTCCTGTTGCTGAGGATCCTGCGCCGCACACCGGCAAGCTGAGGTGCCGGTGCCCGAGAAGCACAAGACTTACCTCTGCTAAATCGGGATAATGGCCGCCAATTTGTGTTACGTGGTCATGGTAATCCCGCATGGAAATCAAGGTTAACTTTCTCGACAACCTTCGACTTGAAGCCAAGTTCGACGACTTCACCGTCATTGCCGACCAGCCCATTCGCTACAAGGGCGATGGTTCGGCACCGGGGCCGTTCGATTACTTCCTGGCTTCTTCGGCTCTGTGTGCGGCTTACTTCGTCAAGTTGTACTGCGCCACGCGCGATATTCCCACCGAGAACATCCGCCTGTCGCAGAACAACATTGTCGACCCGGAAAATCGCTACAACCAGATCTTCAAGATTCAGGTCGAGTTGCCGGCGGATATCTCCGACAAAGACCGTCAGGGCATCTTGCGCTCCATCGACCGCTGCACGGTCAAGAAGGTGGTGCAGGCCGGTCCCGAGTTCGTCATTGAAGAAGTGGACGATCTGGACGCCAATGCCGATGCCCTGTTGATGCTCGATCCAGCCTCCGATGCCAGCACCTTCATTGCCGGCAAGGACCTGCCGCTGGAAAAGACCATTGCCAATATGTCCGGCATTCTGGCCGGCCTGGGCATGAAGATTGAAATCGCTTCGTGGCGCAATATCGTTCCCAACGTATGGTCGCTGCACATCCGCGATGCCCATTCGCCGATGTGTTTTACCAACGGCAAGGGCGCGACCAAGGAAGGCGCCCTGGCGTCGGCGCTGGGCGAGTTCATCGAGCGGCTCAATTGCAACTTCTTCTACAACGACCAGTTCTGGGGTGAGGACATTGCCAACGCGGCGTTTGTGCATTACCCGGACGAGCGCTGGTTCAAGCCCGGCCCTAAAGGCGCGTTGCCGGTCGAGATTCTCGACGAGTATTGCCTGGAGATTTACAACCCTGACGGCGAACTGCGTGGCACGCACCTGTACGACACCAACTCCGGCAATGTGCAGCGCGGTATCTGTTCGCTGCCGTTCGTACGTCAGTCGGACGGCGAAGTGGTGTATTTCCCGTCCAACCTGATTGAAAACCTGTACCTGAGCAATGGCATGAGCGCCGGCAATACCCTGGCCGAAGCGCAAGTGCAGTGCCTGTCGGAAATTTTCGAACGTGCAGTCAAGCGCGAAATTCTCGAAAGCGAAATCGCCTTGCCGGATGTGCCGCAAGAAGTGCTGGCTAAATACCCTGGCATTCTGGCCGGTATTCAGGGGCTTGAAGAACAGGGTTTCCCGGTACTGGTGAAAGATGCGTCGCTGGGCGGGCAATTCCCGGTGATGTGCGTCACCCTGATGAACCCGCGCACCGGTGGCGTGTTTGCCTCGTTCGGTGCGCACCCAAGTTTTGAAGTGGCGCTGGAGCGCAGCCTGACCGAATTGCTGCAGGGTCGCAGTTTCGAAGGCCTGAACGATCTGCCCCAGCCGACCTTTGAAAGCCACGCGGTAACGGAGCCGAACAACTTCGTCGAGCACTTCATCGATTCCAGCGGTGTGGTGTCGTGGCGCTTCTTCAGTGCCAGGTCGGAAGTCGAATTTGTCGAGTGGGATTTCTCGGGGCAGGGTGAAAACTCCAATGCCGACGAAGCCGCCACCTTGTTCGGCATTCTCGAAGACATGGGCAAAGAAGTGTACATGGCGGTCTATGAGCATATAGGCGCCACGGCCTGCCGCATTCTGGTGCCGGATTACTCGGAAATTTATCCGGTCGAAGATCTGGTGTGGGACAACACCAACAAGGCGCTGCTGTACCGCGCCGACATCCTTAATCTGCACAGCCTGAGCGATGCCAGCCTTAAAGCGCTGGTCAAGCGTCTGGAAAAGAGCGATCAGGACGATTACACCGACATCACCACACTGATCGGCATCGAGTTTGATGACAACACGGTGTGGGGTCAGTTAACGATTCTGGAATTGAAACTGCTGATCTATCTGGCCTTGAAGAAGTTTGAAGAAACCAAGGAACTGGTAGAAACCTTCCTGCAGTACAACGACAACACCGTCGAGCGCGGCCTGTTTTATCAAGCCTTGAACGTGGTGCTGGAAGTGCTGCTGGACGACGAGCTGGAACTGGACGATTACATCGTCAACTTCCGCCGTATGTTCGGTAACGCGCGCATGGACGCGGTGATGGGCTCGGTGGACGGCAGCGTGCGCTTCTTCGGCCTGACCCCGACCAGCATGAAGCTCGAAGGCCTCGACCGGCATCTGCGCCTGATCGACAGCTACAAAAAGCTGCACACGGCACGAGCCAATAGCGTGGCTTCATCGCGTTAAGCATTACGTAGCCAAAAAAGCACCTTCGGGTGCTTTTTTGCTTTATGCGCCGGGGGTTTTTAGCCCGCAGGTCGATTGCCGATAATATTTTGAAACATCTGCTCAACCGCGGGTCACAACCAGTGATGGACCAATCCTTTTACTGCCAAAGGCCTGCAATCATGATCACACCTGTGCATTACCCCAACTACTCGCCCGACAGGGCCAACCAATCGGGCGTCTCCTGGGCGGCGATCTTCGCCGGTGCTGCTGCGGCGGCCGCCTTGTCGATGATTTTACTGGTATTGGGCGCCGGACTTGGCTTTGCAGCCTCGTCGCCATGGGCCAATGAAGGCGTCAGTGCCAAAGCGCTGGGTGTATCAACGATCGTGTGGCTGTTGGTCACGCAAATCCTGGCCTCGGGCCTGGGCGGTTATCTGGCAGGCCGTCTGCGCGTCAAGTGGGCCAACCTGCACGGTGACGAGGTGTATTTCCGCGACACCAGCCATGGTTTCCTGGCCTGGGCCGTTGCCTCGCTGGTCACCGCCGTTCTCTTGGCCAGCACTATTGGCGCAACCGCCAGCAGCGTTGTGCAAGCGGGCGGCCAGGCGGCTGGCGCGGTAGTCAGCGCCGGTGGCGCAGCGGCAGCCGGTGCGGCCGCCAATGGCAAGGACGAGGGTGGCTATTTCATCGACAAGCTGCTGCGCAGCACCGACCCCGCTCAGGCCAGCCAGACCGACGCCCAAGGCGTCACCAGCCGCATTTTCAACAAGGCCCTGGCCGGCGATGCCACGCTGAATGCCGAAGACCGGACCTACCTGGCGCAATTCGTTGCCCAGCGCACCAGCCTGACTCAGCAGGAAGCTGAACAGCGCGTGGATCAGGTCTATGCCGAGGCTCGCAAAGCCGCCGAAGACGCCAAAGTTGCGGCTCAAAAAGCGGCCGATGCCGCCGCAAGCGTTGCTGCACACACTGCACTCTGGACCTTTGTGGCCCTGCTGTGCGGCGCCTTCTTTGCCAGCTTTGCTGCACTGTTCGGCGGTCGTCAGCGTGATCGTGCACAGTGGATCGAAGACCCGTACGACACCCCGGTGCGTGACCGCGCCACCCTGGGCTGAAACTTGATTGCACCTTATTTTTCCCGGCGGTGTCCGGGTCAGGAGATTAACAATGCGTTCCTTACTCTTGTGGTTTCTCGGCGTGCCTATTCCAGTGATCATTCTGATTGCACTGTTCATGCATTGATCTGAACGGGCGGGCCTCTCAAGGCCCGCCTTTATTCCCCGCGCCTGATCGCCGCCATCCGCCGACTCACCGCCTCATCAAACACACTTTCAAGCACCTCAAGATCACCCGGCGTAATCGCCAGGCCACACGCCAACCCTCGTATAAAGCCCTCGGCCACCCCGGCCAGTTGGGACATTTCCAGCAGTCCTTCAGCCTTTTCAATCTCGGTCAGGATCGTGATCGCTTCATTCCTTGCGACATCGGTCATCACTACGTCAACCAGCGACATGGGATTCACCTTGTTATCGGGTTCAGGCAAAGACTATCAGCAATTGCACCGTTCGCTGGCACGTTTCCAGTGCTTGATAACGCTGGTCCATTCACGATTTTTTGACCTATGCGTCAATTTATTTCGAACTTTTCACAAAGTCTGCGCCTCATAGTGGTGCGTTTATTCACCACTCAGTCACGGAGACTTTTCATACATGTCCACGCGCACACTGCTACGTCACACCTGCATCCTGGCCCTGCTGGGTACACCTCTGGCTGCCGTAGCTGCGCCCAGCACTGATCCGCTGTTCACCTTCGGTGTGCTGGGCAGCTACGACAAATTCAAGTTCGAAGGTGGCGACGAGTCCGACTCCGACCACCTCGGCCAAGGCGGTGTATTCGCCAACTTCGGCAACAAGATGACCGCTGAATCCGGCTTCGTTTACCAGATCGGTGGCCAGGCCAAGTACGGCGAGAAAGACGATAACAAGCTCAAGGAAGCCCAGGCAGACCTGGACCTTGGCTGGCGCGCGGCGATTGACGCCCGTAACTTCGTCGATGTGATTGTGGGTGGCGGCTACAGCTGGTCGCGCTTCGAGCCGGCGATCAATGGCGTCGATGTCGAGCTGACCAACAAGTCGCCGTTCGCCAAGGCCGCACTGGGCTACAACCACCAGTTCGACGCCTCGACCCTGCGTGTCGAACTCGGCGCCCGTCGCACCATCGATGGCCGTGCCAAACTGGATGTCGAAGATTTCGGCAACGACAGCGTCGACCTCAAGGACCGCACCAACCCGTACGCCGAAGTCAGCCTGCTGATGAACCAGAAAGGCGACCTGCCTATTCAGGCCGGTGTTTACTACACCCGCACCGAATACAAGCTGGACGGCGATTCGGAAGTGGCAGACAACACCAAACTCAAGCGCGACGAGTTTGGCGTGAAGGTCGGCCTGGCGTTCTAAGTTTCTTTTACAACAACACGATGCACCAAGGCGAGGCGTATGAAAAATGCGCTTCGCCTTTATTTTTTATAGTTGCCAAAAGATTGGCGTCTTGAATTTGAACATGCAAATCAAACGCGCTATCTCTTTGTTAATAATAGTAGATACCCATTTGCCATCATTCAGCTACAATCGCCGCCGGCCGGTTCTCGGTCATGCCAATGACGGCACTATGGAGTTGTTTGATGATGTTTCGCACATGGGCAGGCGCGGCTGCAATAGCGGCAGTTATAAGTATTCAAGGGTGTGCGAGCATTGTGGGCGAGTCGCGTTATCCGGTTGCTGTTTCCAGTGCTCCCGTTGGTGCTTCGTTTGAAATCACTGACAAGAAAGGCAAGGTGATCCATTCGGGCAATACACCGTCGACGGTGACCCTCAAGTCCGGTAATGGCTATTTTTCAGGGCAAACTTATACTTTGCGATTCAAAAAGGAAGGTTATCCTGACAAATCCATTCAATTGGATTCCAGTTTGAGTGGTTGGTATTGGGGTAACTTTCTGATTGGCGGATTGATTGGCTTCCTGGTTGTCGATCCTCTTACAGGTGCCATGTATAAACTCCCGGAACATGCATCCGCCGATATGGGCGCGCCATTGGCGAGTGCCTCTACAGGCAACCTCAATATTGCCTTGATCGATAGCCTGAGCCCGGAGCAGCGCCAGCACTTGATCCCTGTCGATTGAGTCTGACAGGCGCTTGCCAGGTTTAAATGAAAAAGACCCACGCACGTGGGTAATGCCGATCAGTAAGCTGGTTTCGCCGATATTTCGTCTGGCACCGAATACGTAGGAGTGAGCGTAAAGCTCGCGAAAGGGCCGGTAAAACCGGCACATCTGCTGTGTTTGTACTGCAGCATTCGCGAGCTAGCGCTCACTCCTACGAGGCCGTGTTTTGTCTTGATTGATCGGCATTACACGCATGTGGGTCTTTTTAATCCGGGCAACTCAGCTGCCTTTCAACGGATTAAACGAGTCCTGGAAGAAGTAATCCTGCCACGACGCCGGTTTATTCTTGATCGCGCCCACGCGGTTCAGGAATTCGGCCAGCGGGTAGGTGTTCTTTGGCGTGATGGTGAACTGGAACTCGGGCTTGTCGATGATCTTCAGCAGTTCGGCGCGGTCGATCTTGGCCTTGGTCACGCGGATATAAGTATCTGCTGCGGCACCAATGTCTTTTTTGACGAACGCTTCAGCTTCGCTCAGGGCCTCGATGAAGGCCTTATAGGTCTTGGGGTTCTCGGCGCGGAATTTCTCGGTGGCGAACAAGACGGTCGGCGAGTTCGGGCCGAGCAGTTTGTAGGTGTCGAGCACCACGTGCACGTTCGGGTTCTTCAGCAGCGCCTGCTCCTGGAACGGCGGGTTGGAGAAGTGGCCGTTCAGTTCGGTGCCGCCGGCGATCAGGCTGGCGGTTGCATCCGGGTGCGGCAGGCTGACGGTGTACTTGTCGAGGCGGTTGAATTCCTTGTCGCCCCACAGTTGCGCGGCGGCGTATTGCAGATAGCGCGATTGCACCGACACACCCACGGCCGGCACGGCGATACGGTCTTTTTCGGTGAAGTCGGCGATGGTCTTGACGTTGGGGTTATTGCTCACCAGGTAGTAAGGAAAGTTACCCAGCGAGGCGACAGCCTTGACGTTCTGGCGGTCCTTGGTGCGGTCCCAGATGGTCAGCAGCGGGCCGACACCGGCACCGGCGATGTCGATCGAGCCTGACAGCAGCGCATCGTTGACGGCCGAACCGCCCGACAGTTGTGTCCAGTCGACCTTGATGTCCAGGCCATCGGCCTTGCCGTGTTTCTCGATCAGGTTCTGGTCACGCACTACATTGAGCAGCAGGTAAACAATGCCGAACTGTTCGGCAATGCGGATCTCACCCTCGGCCTGAGCCGTTGCAGGCGCCATGACTGCACCGGCCAGTAGGCTGGTGCAAAGGCCCAGGGTAGTTGCCAGGCGGCTGAGACGCGGGAAAAAACGGGTGGGTCTGGACATGCATGCTCCGGTGTTTGGCGATGGTGGCATTCGTGGTATGGATCATATAGGTATTAAAAAATTACTTTAAATACTTTAAAGGAATATCCATAGGTTCGAACGACAGGCTCGCCTGCAGCATTTTTATGCCAATACGTGATGAATGTTTTGCAGATAAATGACCGTTATTAATATTAGGTTATTCCATTAAAGAATTTCACAGCGGTTATCCCTGCGTTTATGTTCTAGCCAAGGCACCAAAACGATGCGTTCTGAATCCATGTCAGCGCGCGCTCAACCCGACCCCTCGCACGGTGGAGGAGAGCAGTTGCCACACGCCATGCGAGGGATCCAACCGATGAACAGCTGATTACATTTCTCCCAGGCGCCCGGCACTGCACCGTGCGCTGACCGCCATTTGCCCGATGTGAATCCGACCCTGAGCGCTGTGATCCAGTCACGACGCGCAGCGCTCGCGTTCGCTCTGACTATCGCTCGCCAACCACGAGCAACCGCCTGCACCCGCCTTAGCCAAGAAGAGAGCACCGGCATGAGCCACACACAACCGTATTCCAATAGCCTGCTGAGCCTGCCCCACGACAACAACCGCCTGCAGCTTGAGGCCGTGCCGCGTCACGCCGACCCGTTGCAGGAGCGTCTGCACCGCAAGCAGCGTCTGGCCGCCTCGTATCGGCTGTTTGCCCGTTACGGTTTCGAGGTCGGGCTGGCCGGGCATTTCACCGCCCGTGACCCGATCGAACCCGAGCATTACTGGATCAACCCGCTGGGCGTGCCGTTCTCGAAAATCAGCGTGTCGCAACTGCTGCGCGTCAACCGTGAAGGCCAGGTGGTGGAGGGCGATGGCCTGCTCAACGTCAGCGCCCTGGAATTGCACGACGGCATTCAGCAAGCGCGGCCCGAAGTGGTCGGCATCGCTCACCTGCATGGCTTTTATGGCCGCACCTGGTCGTCGCTGGGGCAACTGTTCGAGCCGATCACCGCAGAGTCCGGGGCGTTTATCGAGGACCAGGCGATCTTCCGTCGCCATGACCTGCGCGCGGCCGATGGCCGCCTGGACAACGACCGTGAGCGGGTGACCGCCGCCTTCGTTGACAGCTTTGCCGGCAATAACCTGCTGTTCTGGCAAAACCACGGCGTGTGGACGGTCGGCGAGAGCGTCGAGAGTGCCGCCTGGCGTTTTATCCTCGCCGAAGACGTGGCGCGCTCGCACTTGCTGGCCCGCGCCGCCGGCGTGCCGGTGGTTCCGCAAAGCGATCCGGTGACCGCGCAAGGCCGCGCGCGTGGCGAGCTGTTTGCGTGGCTCAACTTTCAGCCGTTATGGGACGAGATCATCGCCCAGCAACCTGATCTGCTGGACTGAGGCGCATGACCGTCCTGACGCGACGTCGCCTGCTCGGCGCCAGTGCCACGCTGGCGGCCGGCTGCCTGCTGGCGCCTGCGCTGGCCGGTGCCGCCGAGCCCTTGCGGGTCTGGCGCTACAAGGGTTCTGCCGCCTCGTTCATGGCGCTGGCCGGCCAGGCCGACACGCCGTATCCGGTGCAGTGGGTCGACATCGCCGGCGGCAATATCGTCCTTGAAGCCCTGAGCAGCGGCAGCCTCGACTACACCCAGATGAGCGAGGTGCCGCCGATCTTTGCCTCGATTGCCCAGGTGCCGCTGTCGGTGGTGGCCGTGTTGCCCGGCGCGCGTCAGGACATCGGCCTGATCGTCGGCCGCGACGGCGGTATCGGCAAGCCCGCCGACCTCAAGGGCCGTACCGTCAGTTATGTGCGCGGCACCAATAACCAGTATTACCTGATCGATTTGCTGAACCGCCATGGCCTGACCCTGACGGACATCAAGCCGGTGCCGATGCCGATGCAGGAAGCGCTGATCGCATTTCGCAGCGGCCATATCGATGCGCTGGTCGCCGGCGGCATCAGTGCCTTGCAGGCCACTCAGGATCACGGTGTGCGCCTGGAAAACGACAGCCCGTTTCTGGGCAACACCCTGATCGCGGCGCGCCGTGGCGCACTGGATGACCCGACCAAGCGCGCGCAGATCGGCGATTTTCTGCGCCGCGAGCGGGCGACCTGGGCCTGGGTAGCCGCCCACCCTGAAGCCTGGGCTGCACACATCGCCGAACTGACCGGCATCGAGGCCGCGCTGTACCTGCGCCAGTTCCGCGAGCGCGCCCAGCCGGTAAGCCTGGGGCCGATCAGCGAGCCGGCCATTGTCTCGGCACAAGGCGTTGCCGACACCTTTTTCGAAAACCGTCTGATCCGCCAGCGCGTCGATGTGCGACCGCTGTGGCGTGACGATTTCAAACCCTTTCTGGAAGCCTGACTGTCATGAAACGCTCATCCTTCAATTCACCCCTGGCCTTGGCGCCGTTGCTGCTCGCAGGCTTTGCCTTGTTACCGGTGCAGGCCGCCGAGAGCAGCACCGAAAGCCTGGAAACCGTGGTGGTCACCGGCTCGCGCGGCAGCGAGGCGCGCACCGTGACCAGCAGCCCGGCGCCGATCGACGTGGTCAGTGGCGCGCAACTGGAAAAGACCGGCCAGGCCAGCCTGCGCGGTGCGCTGGAAAAAGCCCTGCCGTCGTTCAGCCAGCGGCCTTCGGGCAGCTCCAACGACAGCATTGCCCGGCCTTACAGCCTGCGCGGCCTGAACGGTTCCAACGTGCTGGTGCTGGTCAACGGCAAGCGCCGCCACAACAGCTCGGTGATCAACCTCGACTCGTCGTCCGCCTACGGCACCAACCCGGTCGACCTGGACCTGATTCCAGTCAGCGCCATCGACCACGTCGAGGTGCTGCGTGACGGCGCCTCGGCCCAGTACGGCTCGGACGCCATCGCTGGCGTCATCAACATCATCCTCAAGCAGACCGACCACGGCGGTTCGGCCAGCACTCAGTACGGCGAATATTACGAAGGCGGCGACGGCGGCACCATTCGCTCGGCGGTCAACTCGGGCTTTGCGCTGCCCAACGACGGCTTCCTGAACATCTCGGTCGACGCCAAGTCGCAGCAGACCGCGGTGCGCTCGCGCGACTCCACCGGCAACCTGTATTTCCCCGGTGACGCGCGCGAAGCCGGCGCCGACCGCCAGGTGCAGCGCAACGGCCTGCCGAAGATCAAGGGCTACAACCTGTCGTATAACGCCGAATTACCGATTCATGACGACCTGACCCTGTACTCGTTCAGCACCTACAGCCAGCGCGACGCCAAGGGCGGGCAGAACTACCGCCGGCCGAACTCGACCAACATCATTCCCGAGATTTACCCGGACGGCACCGCGCCGTTCTACACCCTCGACGAAACCGACTTTCAGGCCGCGGCCGGCGCCAAGGGCCTGATCGCCGACTGGAACTGGGACCTGAGTTCGACCTTCGGCCGGGCTAAATCTCTGGCTGGCTCCGACGAAAGCCTTAACGCCTCGCTGGGCCCGGCCAGCCCGACCCGTTTTGACAGCTACACCAACACCTTCGACCAGTGGACCAATAACCTCGACCTGACCCGCGCGTTCGATGTCGGCCTGGCCAAGCCGCTGCAAGTGTCGTGGGGCGCCGAGCATCGTCACGAACGCTACAAGACCGAGTCCGAAGACGTCGAGGCCTGGATCAACGGCGGCTATATCTACCCGAGCGGGCCGCTGGCCGGACAACCGGCGGCGGTGGGCGCGCAAGGCGCAATCACCCTGACGCCGGAAGACGAAGCCCAGGCCAGCCGCAACAGCTACGCGACCTACCTGGACCTGGGCGTCAACCCGACCGAGAAGCTCTATCTGGGCCTGGCCGGGCGCTTCGAGAAATACGACGACAGCGCCGGCAATACTGCCAGCGGCAAGTTCTCGGCGCGCTACGACTTCACCCCCGAGTTCGCGATTCGCGGCACCCTGAGCAACGGCTTCCGTGCGCCTTCGCTGTCGCAGTCGGCCTACGCGCAAACCTCGAACCAGTACACCACGGTCAATGGCGTGGCGCAGTTCGTCGAAGCCAAGACCGCCCGCGTCGACTCGGCGCTGGCCCGTGCGCTGGGTGCCGAAGACCTGGACCCGGAAAAGTCGCGCAACATCAGCCTCGGCCTGACCTGGAAGCCGTTGCCCCAAGCCAACGTGACGCTGGATGCCTACCAGATCGAGATCAAGGACCGCATCGCCCTGACGGGTTTTCTGTTTGGCAACGGCGTCAACCAGATCCTTCAGCAGCAAGGCTACAAGCCGGGCTACCGGGTCAAATACTTCACCAACGCCGCCGACACCACCACCCGCGGCGTGGACCTGGTCACCGACTACCGGGTCGACTACGGCCGCTTCGGTTCGGTCAAGTACGGCGTGGCGTTCAACTACAACAAGACCGACCTGGACAGCATCAAGTCCACACCGGGCGCGCTGGCCGGCAGCGGTCTTGAGCTGTTCGACCGGGTTGCCCAGGGTTACCTGACCGTTTCCAACCCCAAGACCAAGCTCATCCTCAGCGGCCAGTGGAAGATCGACCGTTTCGACATCAACCTCGGCGTCACCCGTTACGACAAGGTCGTGGCGCGCGACGTGAACCCCAACTACGACGCGACCTTCGGTGCCAAGTGGATTACCGACCTGGAAGTGGCCTACGCGGTCACCGACAAACTCGGTGTGGCCGTGGGCGCCAACAACCTGTTCGACGTGCGCGCCGACAACAACGGCTACCCGGCCGGCGATGTCAACGGCTTCCCGAAATTCGGCAGCGTCTCGCCGTTCAACCCCTATGGCGGCTTCTGGTACACCCGCCTGAGCTACGACTTCTGATCAGGAGCCTTCATGAGCATTACAGAAAGACAAATCCTGCTCGGCGCCTTCATTCCCAGCGCCGGGATCATGGGCTCCAGCTGGCGGCACGCAACGGCCGCGCCGGACTCGTTCAGCGATTTCGGGCATTTTCAGTGGATTGCCCAGACCCTTGAAGCCGCTCAGTTTCATGCGGTGTTTTTCAACGACACGGTCAATGTCGACGCCGACCTCGATGTGCTCGAGCGCGGCCCCAACAGTGTGCGCTGGGACCCGCTGGTGCTGCTGCCGGCGCTGGCGGTGGTCACCCGCCATATCGGCCTGATCGGTACTGCCAGCACCACCTATAACGACCCGTACAACATCGCCCGCAAGCTGGCCAATATCGACCACCTGAGCGGTGGGCGAGTGGGCTGGAACCTGGTGACATCGCTGGGCGGTGGCGAGAATTTCAACCTTGATGCGCATGTGCTGCACGCCGACCGCTACGAACGCGCCGAAGAGTTCTATGACGTGGTCACCGGACTCTGGGACAGCTACGAGAACGGTGCCTTTGTTCAGGACAAGGCCAGCGGGCGCTTTCTCGATACCGCCAAGCTGCACGTACTCAACCACCACGGCAAACACTTCCAGGTGCGCGGCCCGCTGAATGCACCGCGCCCGATTCAAGGGTATCCGGTGATCGCCCAGGCCGGCTCGTCGGATTCCGGCCGTGCCCTGGCGGCGCGCGCCGGCGAGCTGATTTTCACTGCCCAGCACACCATCGAGCAGGGCCAGGCGTTCTATCGGCAGATCAAGGAGCAGGCGGCGAAGTTCGGCCGTAATCCCGAGCACCTGAAGATCCTGCCGGGTGTTTCGCCTGTGGTCGGCAAGACCCTGGCCGAAGCGCAGTCGCGCTACGACCAGTTGCAGGAGTTGCTGGAACCCAAGACCTTCTTGCGCAGCATCTCGCGCTTCGCCAGCCTGGGTTTCGATTTGTCCGAGCTGGCGTTCGACGACGTGGTGCCGCTGCCGCCCGAGCAGTTCGACACCAACACCCACAAGAGCCGGCAGAAGCTGGTGTTCGACCTGATCCGCCGCGAGCGGCCTACGGTGCGCGAGCTGTTCAACAAGCTCACCGCCGGCGGCCACCGGATTCTGATCGGGACGCCTGAAAGCATTGCCGATGACCTGCAAAGCTGGTTCGAAGCCGATGCCGCCGATGGCTTCAATGTGATGTTCTCAGGCTTGCACGAGGGCATCGAAGCCTTCGCCACCGGCGTGGTGCCGGAGCTGCAACGCCGTGGGCTGTTCCGCCGTGAATACCAGGGCGCGACCTTGCGGGAAAACCTTGGCCTGCCGTATATCGCCAACCGCAAAGCCGCCGGAAATGCCGCATGAACCTGCCTGTGAATCTGTTGTTCAAACCGGCGACGCTGAGCCTGGCGCTGCTGTTACTGGCCGGTTGCGGCGAATCGTCCAGGCCTGCCGCGCCGGCTGCCGCCAGTGCGCCGGTTGCCGGCGGCGTGCTCAAGGTCGCGCTGGATGGCGATCCCAACTGCGTCGACCCACATCAGGCCGGCAATAACACCGCGCTCAATGTCGGTCGGCAACTGGTCGATTCGCTCACCGATCAGGACCCGCAAAGCGGCGACATCGTGCCCTGGCTGGCCAGCCGTTGGGAGGTCGATGGCGAATCGCGGCGCTTTACTTTTCACCTGCGCGAGGGCGTGAGTTTCAGCGACGGCACGCCGCTCGATGCGCAAGCGGTGAAAGCCAACTTCGAGCAGATTCTGGCGTTGGGTGCGCGCTCGATTCTGGGGTCGACCTATCTGGCCGGGCTCAAAAGCATTGAAACCCCGGAACCGCTGACGGTGGTGATCGAGTTCAACCAGCCCAACGCGCAGTTCCTGCAAGCCACCTCGACCATGAGCCTCGGCTTGCTGGCCAAGGCGACGCTGGCCAGCAGCCCGGCCGACCGTTGCCAGGGCCAGCTGATCGGCAGCGGGCCGTTCAAGCTCGACAGCTTCGTGCATAACCAGAAGGTCAGCCTGTCGCGCCGCGATGACTACACCTGGGGCTCGTCACTGGCAGCCCATAAAGGCAAGGCCTGGCTGGACGGTATCGAATTTCTGATCGTGCCCGAGTCTGGCGTGCGGCTGGGCAGTCTGTTGTCCGGGCAGATCGACGTCGACACCGGCGTGGTGGCACAAAACGAGAAAACCCTTGAGGCCCAGGGCCTGCCGTTGCTGACCCGCGCCAACCCTGGCGTGGTCTTCAACCTGACCCCGGACCTGACGCGTCCGGTGTACCGCGATGTGCGCGTGCGCCAGGCACTGATCAAGGCCATCGACCGCGAACAATTGCGCAGCATCATTTCGCGCTACCAACGCCCGGCCACGTCGGTGCTGGCCAGCAGCACGCCGTACTACAAGGACCTGTCGGCCTTGCTGGCCCATGATCCGGAAGGCGCCAGAAAACTGCTGGATGAAGCCGGCTGGGCGCCGGGTGCCGACGGCATTCGGGTCAAGGACGGTCAGCGCTTGAGCCTGCGTGTCGATTACTGGCAGAACACGCCGATCCTCGAATTGATCCAGCAGCAGCTCAAGGGTGTCGGCATCGAGCTGAACCTCAACCGCACGACCATCAGCCAGGTTTCGGCCTTGCAGGCCAGTGGTGACATCAGCCTGTACTTCTACAACCTGACCCGCGCCGACCCGGATGTGCTGCGCACGCTGTTTCATGTGACGGGGCGCAACTACGGCAAGCGCCAGGCCGATGAGCTGGATAAAAAGCTGGAAGCGTCAGCCGCGACCCTGGACCCGGCGGTGCGTCAGCAGCGGGTCGATGAAGTCAGCCGCGAGCTGATCGAACAGGGCCACGCCATCCCGCTGATCGAACTGGCCACCGTGATCGCCCACGGCAAGCGCGTGCACGGCCTGCATTACGAGGCCTCGTCACGGTTGCAGTTTTTCGATACCTGGCTGGAGAAGCCATAACCCCTGATGTCCGCCTGACAATGAACCCGTAGGAGCGAGCGGCGCTCGCGAATGCGATTGGCCAGACGCTAAAAATCTTGCGTCTGTACCGGCCCTTTCGCGAGCTCCGCTCGCTCCTACGGAAATTGATGTCCGGCCCAACGTTGTTCGTCCCACGAGAATTCCCTGATGACAGATCTTTCAACGGTGACAGCGGCCACCCGCACCACCTCACCTCAGGGTGTGCGTTGGCGGCAAGCTTCGATCACAGGATTGCACCGGCTCTGGCAGAGTGCGGTGGTGTTGTGGGCCGCCTTCACGGTGTCATTCGTGATTTTGTATGCGCTGCCCAGCGATCCGGTGAGCATCATGCTCAACCAGAACGGCGAGCCCTCGGCGGCGGATCAGGCACAGATCCAGGCCCTGCGCGCCGAATACCATCTCGACAAGCCGCTGACGGTGCAATACGGCATTGCCTTGTGGAAAGCCCTGCAACTGGATTTCGGCCACTCGATCCAGAGCGGCGAGCCGGTGGCGGCGGCCCTGGCGCAGGCCTTGCCGGCCACCGCGCAACTGACCTTCCTGGCGCTGGGGCTGGCCTTGCTCGGCGGCATCGGCCTGGCGCTGGCGGCCAATCTGGCGCGCTGGCCGTGGCTGCGCGACCTGTTGCTCGGGGTGCCGGCGCTGTCGGTGTCGCTGCCGACCTTCTGGGTCGGCCTGCTGCTGTTGCAGGGCTTCTCGTTCAACCTGCACTGGTTTCCGGCGATGGGTAATCAGGGCTTTGCCTCGCTGGTATTGCCGGCGGTCACCTTGGCGATTCCCACGGCGGCGGTGATCGCCCAGGTGCTGGTGCGCTCGCTGGCCGGCGTGCGTCAGCAACCGTTTGCCGAAGCCCTACGCGCCAAGGGCCTCAGTGGCCGGCGCCTGCTGTTCGTACACTTGCTGCACAACGCGGCGGTGCCGGTGCTGAGTTTGTCGGGTGTGGTGGTCGGCAATTTGCTCGCCGGGGCGGTGGTCACTGAAACCGTGTTCTCGCGTGAAGGCGTCGGGCGGCTGGCGCAAGCGGCGGTCGGCAGTCAGGACATTCCGATGGTGCAGGGCGTGGTGCTGCTGGCCGCGCTGATCTTCATTCTCGTCAATCTGCTGGTGGATCTGTTGTACCCGTTGCTCGATCCGCGCATGCGTCAATCCGTCCGTGGAGGTCAGCGATGAGCCTGTCTGCACCCACGCTTTATCCGCGCGCACACAGCGCGGCCTGGTTAAACACCAGCGTGCGCCTGCTGCGCAAACGACCGCTGTTGCCATTGGGCGTTGCCGTATTGGTACTGGCGCTGGCCTGGGCACTCTGGCCTGACGTGTTCAGCCATTACGACCCCTTGCTCGGCCAGCCGGCCCAGTCGCTGCAACCGCCGAGTGCCGCGCACTGGTTCGGCACCGATCACCTGGGCCGCGACCTGTACAGCCGCGCGGTGCATGGCTCGGCGTTATCGCTGCAAGCCACTGCGCTGGCGGTGCTGATTGCCTTGTTGATCGGCATCGCCATCGGTGTGGTGGCCGGCTATTTCGGCGGCCGGCTCGATGCCGCGTTGATGCGCGTGGTTGAAGTGCTGATGGCGATTCCTTCGTTGCTGCTGGCCATGGCGATCATCACTGTGCTCGGCTTCGGCACCCTCAACATCGCCCTGGCGGTCGGTCTGTCGTCGGTGGCGACCTTTGCCCGGCTGGTGCGCGGTGAAGTGCTGCGCTGGCGCACCAGCCTGTTTGTCGAGGCGGCGCGGGTGTCGGGTGTCGGCCCGTGGGGCATCATCACAGGCCATATCCTGGCGCATGCGGCCGGCCCCGTGCTGGCCTTGGCGGCGCTGGAATTCGGTGCGGCGGTGCTGTCGGTGTCGGCGCTGAGCTTTCTCGGTTTTGGCGCACCGCCGCCGCAGCCTGAATGGGGTTTGCTGATTTCCGAAGGGCGTAACTACATGGTTGCCGCCTGGTGGTACACCAGCTTGCCGGGGCTGGTGCTGGCCGCCGTGGTACTGGCGGCCAACCAGCTGGCGCGGGCGATTCAGGACCTACAGGGAGTTCAACGATGAGCGCGCAACCCGCTATTTTGCAGGTCGACGGCTTGCGCATCGGCTACCAGACCGAGCGCGGCCGTATCGACGGTATCGATCAGGTCAGCTTTGCGATTTACCCCGGCGAAATCGTCGCAGTGGTCGGTGAATCCGGCTCAGGCAAATCCACCACCGCAGGCGCTCTGGTCGGACTGCTGGCCGGCAATGCCGTCATCGAAGCCGGCAGCCTGCGCCTGGCCGGTGATGAATTGCTGGGCCTTGGCGAACGCCATTGGCGGCATGTGCGCGGTCGGCAAGTGGGCTTCGTACCACAAGACCCGGGCTTGTCGCTGGACCCGGTGAAGCGCATCGACCGCCAGCTTGAAGAGGCCATGACCGTACACGGCGTGGCACGTCGTGACGCACGCAGTCGTGCGCTTGAACTGCTGAAGCAGGTCGGCCTCAACGACATCGAGCGGGTGGCGCGCAGTTACCCGCATCAACTGTCGGGCGGCATGCGCCAGCGCATCCTGATCGCCATTGCCCTGGCCAACGACCCACCGCTGATCATCGCCGACGAGCCGACCAGCGCGCTGGATGTCGGCGTGCAGCGCCAGGTGCTGGATCGCTTGCAGTTGCTGGCACGCGAACGCGGCACGGCGGTGCTGTTGATCACCCATGACCTGGGCGTGGCGCTGGACCGTGCCGACCGCTTGATGGTGATGCAGCACGGTCGCATCGTCGAAACCGGCCAGGCACAGGACATTTTCGAGCAGCCGGCACATGCGTACACGCGCCAGTTGCTCAGCGCCGCACCCAGCCTGGCTGCGGCCCGGCAGCAGGTACGTACGCCGCCGCGTGAGCGGTCTTTGGCTGCGGCGCCACTGTTGCAGGTCAGGCAACTGCACAAGGACTTCTCCAACTGGCGCAACCCCGGCAAGCCGGCGGTCGAGGCGGTGTCGTTCAATGTGGTGCGCCATGGCACCACCAGCCTGGTCGGCGAGTCCGGCTCGGGCAAATCGACCACCGCGCGCTTGATTCTCGGGCTTGAGCAGGCCGACAGCGGCCAGGTGCTGTTCGACGGCCAGGACCTCGCCGGTCTGTCGGCGCGGCAGTGGCAGCCGTTGCGCCAGCGCATCCAGATCGTCTACCAGAACCCGTACGCCTCGCTGGACCCGCGCTGGACCCTGGAGCGGATCATCAGCGAGCCCTTGCATGCCTTTGCCATCGGCGACCGTGCCTCGCGTGCCAAACGCGCGGCGCAGTTGCTGGAACACGTGGAGCTGCCGGCGCACCTGCTGCAGCGCCGACCCACGGAATTGTCGGGTGGCCAGCGTCAGCGCGTGGCCATTGCCCGCGCGTTGGCGCTGGAGCCGGAGTTGCTGGTGCTCGATGAGGCGCTGTCGGCGCTGGACGCCTCGGTGCAGGCGCAGATCCTCAAGCTGCTCAGTGAGCTGCAACAGCGTCTGGGCCTGAGCTACCTGTTTATCTCCCACGATCTGGCGGTGGTGCGGCAGATTTCCGATCAGGTGGTAGTCATGCGCGATGGCCGTGTGGTGGAGCAGGGCGCCTGTGCCCAGGTGTTCGATTCACCGTCGTCGGCGTATACCGCGCAGTTGCTGGCCGATGTACCGGGGCGTTTGTACTTGTCGGCTCAAACAGTCGCGGATGAACCGGTGCTTAATTATAAAAATGCATATTAGCTTAGATTTTTAATTCATTTTCGGCATTTAATGCGGGTTGTTAGGATGCCTTCATCGGGCGTCTCTAAAAACGTAGACGAGGCAGGCAGCGCAAGGCAAAAACAGGCGAGCAAGCGGAGTTGACTGGTTGTCAATGAGCATTGTGAGCCTGTTTTTAACGCAGCGATGGCAACGCAGGTAGTTTTTAGAGGTGCCCATTACTTGATCCAACAGGAATTTATCCATGTCCAAGACCGTGATTGCCAGCCAGCACGATGAAGAAATCAATGCCTTGCTGCGCCAGCGCCTGCCCGAGTACAGCATCGTGCCGATTGGCCAGGGCGCGCCGAATGTGCCGCCTGAGGCGACCATCCTGCTGACCCGGCCGTTCTTCGGCAATTTCCTGACTCAGGAACTGCCCGAGAAGCCAGCGGGCTGGCCGTTCAACCTCAAGTGGGTGCAACTGACCTCATCCGGCATCGACGGTTACCCGGCCTGGCTGTTCGACAGCCTGCCGGTGTCGTCGGCGCGTGGTACCGCTTCGGTGGCGGTGGCCGAGTTCGCCCTGGCGGCGATCCTGGCGCAGGTCAAGCAGTTCCCGGACGTGTGGATCGACAGCGCCGAGCAATGGAAGCGCTTCCCGCTGCAACAACTGAGCGGCAGCACGCTGGGCATCGTCGGCTTCGGCGCCATCGGCCGCGACCTGGCCGTGCGCGCCCAGGCGCTGGGCGTCAAGGTGATCGCGGTCAACCACTCTGGCAAACCCTTCGGTGTGCCGGGCGTTGAACGCGCCGAAAGTCTGGAGAACCTGTTCGCCATTTCCGACCATGTGGTGCTGGCGGCGCCGGCGACCAAAACCACCCGCAACCTGGTCGACAAGGCCCTGCTCGATCACGCCAAGCCCGGCCTGCACCTGGTCAATATCGCGCGCGGCAGCCTGATCGACGAAGCCGCGCTGGTCCAGGCGCTGGACGAAGGCCGCCTGAGCCGCGCAACCCTGGACGTTACCGCTGTCGAACCGACGCCGGCCGATCACCCGTTCTATACCCACCCCAAGGTGCGCCTGTCGCCCCATGTCTCACCGGCCAGCAGCGTGATCTGGCACAACATCGTCGAGCACTTCGTGGCCAATTTGCTGCGTCACCACAAGGAAGAACCGCTGGGCGATGTCGTGGATTTCGAGCGCGGCTATTAAGACGCGGCTACCAGCTGGAAGCTGTAAGTGGCGGCGGCCTCGGGATCGAGGCTGCCGTTTGCAAGAAACGGATAGTGATCTGCACAAAGAGGATATTGCCCGCGCGCCCATCTCCATAACCTGACCTGGCCTGAACAATAACAATGGAGGCTCCAGGTCATGTCCCTTGGATCTGATTATCTGAATTCACTGCTCCAGGAAGACAAGGAGCAGGGCGTCTACCGCTGCAAGCGGGAGATGTTCACTGATCCACGCCTGTTCGACCTGGAGATGAAACACATCTTCGAAGGCAACTGGATCTATCTGGCGCATGAAAGCCAGATCCCCAACAAGAACGATTTCCTGACTACCCAGATCGGTCGTCAGCCGATCTTTATCGCGCGCAATAAAGACGGGGTTCTCAACGCCTTTCTCAACGCCTGCAGCCACCGCGGCGCGATGCTGTGCCGGCACAAGACCGGCAACAAGTCCTCCTATACCTGCCCGTTTCATGGCTGGACCTTCAATAACAGCGGCAAGCTGCTCAAGGTCAAAGACCCGAGCGAAGCTGGCTACCCGTCGAGCTTCAACTGCGAAGGCTCGCATGACCTGACCAAGGTCGCGCGGTTCGAGTCTTATCGCGGTTTTCTGTTTGGCAGCCTGAACGCTGACGTATTGCCGCTGGTCGAGCACCTTGGCGAGTCGGCAAAGATCATCGACATGATCGTCGACCAGTCGCCCGAAGGCCTGGAAGTGCTGCGCGGCTCAAGCTCGTATATCTACGAAGGCAACTGGAAGCTGACCGCCGAAAACGGCGCCGATGGCTACCACGTCAGTGCCGTGCACTGGAACTACGCCGCGACCCAGAACCAGCGCAAATTGCGCGAGGCCGGCGAAGAGATCAAGACCATGAGCGCCGGCAGTTGGGGCAAGACCGGCGGCGGTTTTTACTCTTTTGACAAGGGTCACTTGCTGCTGTGGACCCGTTGGGCCAACCCTGAAGATCGTCCGGCCTACGAGCGCCGTGATGAACTGGCCCGTGATTTTGGCCAGGCCCGCGCCGACTGGATGATCCAGAACTCGCGCAACCTGTGCCTGTACCCGAACGTTTATCTGATGGACCAGTTCAGCTCGCAGATTCGTATTGCGCGGCCGATCTCGGTGAACAAGACCGAAATCACCATCTACTGCATCGCACCCAAAGGCGAAAGCAGCGATGCACGGGCCAAGCGCATTCGTCAGTACGAAGACTTCTTCAACGTCAGCGGCATGGCTACACCGGATGACCTGGAAGAATTCCGCTCGTGCCAGACCGGCTATGGCGGCGGCACCGGCTGGAACGACATGTCGCGGGGCGCGGCGCACTGGATCGAAGGCGCCGATGCGGCCGCCGAGGAAATCGAACTCAAGCCGCTGCTGTCCGGCGTGCGCACCGAGGACGAAGGCCTGTTCGTGCTGCAACACAAGTACTGGCAGGAAACCATGCTCAAGGCCGCTGCCGCCGAGCAGCAGCTGATTCCGGTGGAGGCTGTGCAATGACCATTGCCTACGAAACCGTGCGCGATTTTCTCTACCGCGAAGCGCGCTACCTCGACGATGCCGACTGGGACAACTGGCTGGAGCTGTACGCCAGCGACGCGAGCTTCTGGATGCCGGCCTGGGACGACAACGACACCCTCACCGAAAACCCGCAGACCGAAATCTCGCTGATCTGGTACGGCAACCGTGGCGGCCTCGAAGACCGCGTGTTCCGGATCAAGACCGAGCGCTCCAGCGCGACGATTCCCGACACCCGCACCTCGCACAACCTCAGCAACATCGAGATCGTCGAGCAGGGCGATGGCGTGGCGCAGGTGCGCTTCAACTGGCACACCCTGAGCTTTCGCTACAAGACCGTCGACAGCTACTTCGGCACCAGTTTCTACACCCTGGATATTCGCGGTGAACAGCCGCTGATCAAGGCCAAGAAAGTGGTGCTCAAGAACGACTATGTCCGCCAGGTCATCGACGTCTATCACATCTGAGGGTGTCCCCATGCACAAGATCGCCTTGAATTTCGAAGACGGGATCACCCGTTTCATTGATGCCGCTGCCAGCGAGACCGTCGCGGACGCCGCCTACCGCCAGGGCATCAACATCCCGCTCGACTGCCGCGACGGCGCCTGCGGTACCTGCAAATGTTTCGCCGAGGCCGGCCAGTACGAACTGGGTGATGAATACATCGAAGATGCCCTGACCGAGGAAGAGGCCGAACAAGGCTATGTGCTGACCTGCCAGATGCGTGCGGCCAGCGATTGCGTGGTGCGCGTGCCGGCGTCATCCGAGGTGTGCAAGACCCGCCAGGCCAGTTATCAGGCGGCGATCAGCGCGGTCGAGCAACTGTCGGACAGCACCATCGCCCTGAAAATCAAGGGCGAGTCGCTGAGCCAGCTGGCGTTTTTGCCGGGCCAGTACGTCAACCTGCAGGTGCCGGGCAGCGAGCAGACCCGCGCCTATTCCTTCAGCTCGTTGCAGAAGAACGGCGAGGTCAGCTTTCTGATTCGCAACGTGCCTGGCGGGCTGATGAGCAGCTTTCTGCTCGGCATGGCCAAGGCCGGCGACAGCATGACTTTGGCCGGTCCGTTGGGCAGTTTTTACCTGCGCGACATCAAGCGGCCGTTGTTGCTGCTGGCCGGCGGCACCGGCCTGGCGCCGTTCACGGCAATGCTGGAGAGAATCGCCGGCCTTGTGGAGCAGGGGCAGGGCAGCGCACATCCGGTGCACCTGATCTATGGCGTGACCCACGATTCTGATCTGGTGGAGCTGGAAAAACTCGAAGCCTTTGCTGCGCGGATTCCCGACTTCACCTATAGCGCTTGCGTTTCCAGTCCGGACAGCCGCTACCCGCACAAAGGCTTCGTCACCCATCACATCGAACCCCGGCACCTCAATGACGGCGATGTCGACGTTTACCTGTGCGGCCCGCCGCCGATGGTCGAGGCGGTCAGCCAGTTCATTCGTGAACAGGGTATTACGCCGGCCAACTTCTACTTCGAGAAATTCGCCGCCAGCGCTGCTTGACCAACAACGTATTGGCCATGAGCTGCGCGGTATCGGGGACACAGCAATTCGGCAGTTTCACTTACAACAAAAACAAGAGATTGATGCCATGCGAAACATCGACGTACACGCAATTATCGATAACGCGCGCTTCGGCCGCTTTCACTGGATGGTGATGAGCTGGTGTGCGCTGCTGTTGATCTTCGACGGTTATGACCTGTTCATCTACGGCGTGGTCCTGCCGGTGATCATGAAAGAGTGGGGCCTGACACCGCTGCAGGCCGGGGCCCTGGGCAGTTATGCGCTGTTTGGCATGATGTTCGGCGCGCTGGTGTTCGGCAGCCTGGCCGACCGTATCGGGCGCAAGAAAGGCATCGCTATCTGCTTTGCGCTGTTCAGCGGCGCGACCATCATCAACGGCTTTGCCTCCAGCCCGACCGAGTTCGGCATCTGCCGCTTTATCGCCGGTTTAGGCTGCGGCGGCTTGATGCCCAATGCCGTGGCCTTGATGAACGAATACGCACCCAAGCGCATGCGCAGCACCCTGGTGGCGGTGATGTTCAGCGGTTACTCGGTGGGCGGCATGCTCTCGGCCGGCGTCGGTATCTTCATGCTGCCGCGCTTTGGCTGGGAATCGATGTTCTTTGCCGCCGCCATCCCGTTGTTGCTGCTGCCGGCGATTCTGTACTACCTGCCAGAGTCCATCGGTTTTCTGGTGCGTCAGGGACGTTCCGAAGAAGCGCGCAAGCTGCTCAACCAGATGGACAGCACCCAGAACCTGACCGCCGATGACGTGCTCAGCGTCGGCGAAGCCAAGGGCAAGGGCGTGCCGGTGCTCGACCTGTTCAGCGAGGGCCGGCTGGTACGCACTCTGGCACTGTGGGTGGCGTTCTTCTGCTGCCTGCTGATGGTGTACGCCCTCAGTTCCTGGCTGCCGAAGCTGATGGCCAACGCCGGCTACAGCCTGGGGTCGAGCCTGTCGTTTTTGCTGGCGCTGAACTTTGGCGGCATGTTCGGTGCGATCTTCGGCGGCTGGCTGGGCGACCGCATGAACCTGACCAAGGTCACGGTGGCGTTCTTCATCGTCGGCGCGGTGTCGATCAGCCTGTTGGGCTTCAAGAGCCCGATGCCGGTGCTGTACCTGCTGATCTTCCTGGCCGGCGCCACCACCATCGGCACGCAGATCCTGCTGTACGCCGGTGCCGCGCAGCTGTATGGCCTGTCGATGCGTTCCACCGGGCTCGGCTGGGCTTCGGGTATCGGCCGCAACGGCGCCATCGTCGGCCCGCTGCTGGGCGGTGCGCTGATGGGCATCAACTTGCCGCTGCAACTGAATTTCATGGCCTTCGCCATTCCCGGCGCGATTGCTGCCGTGGCCATGACCGTGTTTGCGATCAGTGCGCAGCGTAGCCAGACGACCGCTGCGCCGCTGGTGGCCAGCAAGGCCTGAGGTCTCTACACCAATAATCCTCTGGCATGCGAGGTCCCATGAAAGACCTGTTCAAGGATGTCTCTCTGTCGGCGGTGGTGGCAGGGTGCATCGCTACCGTGATTTCTTACGCAGGCCCGCTGGTGATCATCTTCCAGGCCGCCGATGCCGCTCGCTTGTCGCACGAGCAGTTGTCGTCCTGGATCTGGGCCATCTCCATCGGCAGCGCGCTGTTGGGCGCGTTGCTGAGCCTGCGTTACAAGGTGCCGGTGGTGATCGCCTGGTCGATTCCGGGGTCTGCGCTGCTGGTGTCGCAACTGCCGCAGATCGGCCTCAACCAGGCGGTGGGCGCCTATCTGGTGGCCAGCCTGATCCTGCTGTTGATCGGCGTCAGCGGAGCGTTCGACCGCATCATTGCGCGCTTGCCCGGCTCGATTGCGGCCGGCATGCAGGCGGGCATTCTGTTCAGCTTTGGCGTGGCGTTGTTCGAGTCGCTGCCGGCCCGGCCGTTGCTGGTGCTCGCCATGTTCGCCACCTATGTGCTGATGCGCCGCCTGTTGCCGCGTTATGCGGTGATGGCGGTGCTGATCGTCGGCACGTTGATCACCGTGCTGGGCGGCGACTTCAACGCCAGTGCGGTGGTGTTCGGCCTGGCCACGCCAGCCCTGATCGCGCCGCAGTTCAGCCTGGAGGCCACGCTGAACCTGGCCTTGCCGCTGGTGCTGGTGGCGCTGACCGGGCAGTTCATGCCGGGCATGGCGGTGTTGCGCGGGGCCGGTTACCAGACCCCGGCCAGCCCGCTAATCAGCGCCAGTGCGCTGGGCGGCGCGTTGCTGGCGCCGTTCGGTTGCCATGGCCTGAACCTGGCGGCCGTCACCGCCAGCCTGTGCACCGGCCGCGAAGCGCATGAGAACCCGAAGCGGCGCTATATCGCAGCGTTGTCCGGCAGCCTGCTGTACCTGATCTTCGGCATTGCCGGCGCAACCCTGGTGTCGCTGTTCGCCGCCTTTCCGAAAGAGCTGATCGCCGCCCTGGCGGGCCTTGCGCTGTTCGGCGCCATCAGCGAAGCACTGAGCCGCAGCACGCTGCACATCGAGGAACGTGATGCGGGGCTGTTCACCTTTCTGGTCACCGCTTCGGGGGTGTCGTTTCTCGGCCTGTCGGCAGCCTTCTGGGGATTGCTGTCGGGGCTGATCGTGCATGCCGCGATGAAGGCCCGGCGTGCGCCGCACGCGGTAGCGGCGATGGGGGACAAGCCTTCGCGTTAAAGCGTTTTTCAGCGTCATCCATAACAATACATAACAACAAGAGAACAACCATGAGCCAGCATCAGATCGCCAAGCGTCACGCTTTCATCAGTGCGGTGGGCCTCAGCCTGCCGTTGACCGCCCTGGCCGCCGGGGAGCCGCCCAAGGAAGGCTTTATCGAAGGCGCCAGCGCCACGCTGCAAGCGCGTAACTATTACTTCAGCCGCGACTTCTCCGACATCGTCGGTGCCAACCGCCAATCGAAACAGGAAGAGTGGGCGCAGGGCTTCATTCTCAACGTCAAATCCGGCTACACCCAGGGCGTGGTCGGCTTTGGCCTGGATGTCAGCGGCGTGCTCGGCATCAAGCTCGACAGCAGCCCGGACCGGGTCAACAGCGGCTTGCTGCCGACCCACGCCGATGGCCGCGCGGCCGATGAATACAGCCGCCTGGCCGGCACCTTCAAGGCACGCTTTTCCAAAACCGAGCTGAAAGTCGGCGAGCTGCAGCCGAACCTGCCGGTGCTGACATTCAGTGACATTCGCCTGCTGCCGCCCAGCTATCAGGGCGTGGGCATCAGCTCCAGCGAAATCACCGGGCTGACCCTGCAAGCCGGGCACCTGAACAGCACCCACCTGCGCAACGAGGCCGGCGACGACAAGATGCTCGCCATGCTCGGCCATGTGCCGCAACGCCAGGCGGTGAGCGATGCGTTCAACTATGCGGGCGGCGACTACAGCTTCAACGACAAGCGCACCTCGGTCAGCGTGTTCTACGGCCAGCTCGAAGACATTTACCAGCAGGGCTTCATCGGCCTGAAACACAGCCAGCCGGTGGGCAGCTGGGTGCTGGGCGCCAACCTCGGTTACTACAACGCGCAAGAAGATGGCGACCGCTTGCTGGGCAAGATCGACAACCAGGCATTCTTCTCACTGCTGTCGGCCAAGCACGGCGGCCACACCTTTTATGTCGGCTACCAGGCCATGTACGGCGACAGCCCGTTCCCGCGGGTCTTCGCCAACGTCACGCCGCTGGGCAACGAAGTGCCGACCTACGAGTTCGCCTACACCGACGAACGCTCCTGGCAGGCGCGCTACGACTACGACTTCACCGCCCTGGGCATTCCGGGCCTGACCACCACCGTGCGCTATATCACCGGCGACAACGTCACCACCGGCGCCGGCTACGAAGGCAAGGACCGCGAGCGCGATCTGGACATCGGCTATGTGGTGCAGAGCGGCACGCTGCAAGGGCTGGGCGTGCGAATCCGCAACGTGGCGGCCCGCTCGAACTACCGCAGCGATATCGACGAGAACCGTCTGATCTTCAGCTATACGTGGAAACTGTTGTAAACCTTAGCCCCGTAGGAGCGCGCTTGCCCGCGACCGAGTGCGCCAGCGCTCGCAAAATTGTGGAAACGCTGAAAATTTACGACTGCTAACGCAGCCGGTCGTCGGAATGCCGCCCAGGGCAAGCGCGCTCCTACGGGAGAGTTTTACTTTTTGACCGGGACGATTTCCATGATCCGGCCATTGGTGATCTGCACGCGCAGGTACTGGTTCTCGTGTTTCACCCATTGGCTTTCTTTTTCAGGCTCATGCAGGCCGGCCTTTTTCCAGTCGATGGCTTCGCTTTTACGGTCGGACTGGTCAGGGGCCTTTTCGCCTACCTTGACTTCTGAAGGATGCAGCGAGCCGCCTTTGGGTTCGGTTTCGACCTGTTGGGCCTGCACGCTCAAGGTAGCGCCGCACAGGCTGGTGGCCAGGAGGAGGGCTGCGAACATCGATGTCTTTTTCATGATTGATTCCCTGTCAGTCTGCAAGATGGCGGTTGTCTGCCATGCCTGATTATTGGGACCGGCGCTGGCGCAAATCATTCCACCGATCTTTCACCCAAGCCCTCAAACAGACGCTGTCAGTGTCCACTGCACAGCACAGGGCAGCTTTTCTGAACTGATCGCGGCGTTCAGGGGTCGACCACAACAGGCACAGCCTGTAGACCCTGAATTTCACAGCTTCGAAGGAACCCTGCATGTCCAAGACCATTGCCGACCATCTCGCGCAAAGCCTCGCAGCGTCTGGTGTTTCCCACATCTGGGGGGTGTCCGGTGACAGCCTCAACGGCCTGAGCGACAGCCTGCAACGCATGGGCAAGATTCGCTGGATGCACACTCGCCATGAAGAAGTCGCCGCCTTTGCCGCCGGTGCCCAGGCAGCGTCCAGCGGCAAGCTGGCGGTGTGCGCCGGCAGTTGCGGGCCGGGCAACCTGCACTTGATCAATGGCTTGTACGATTGCCATCGCAGCCGCGTGCCGGTGCTGGCGATTGCCGCGCATATTCCGTCGACCGAGATTGGCCTGGATTACTTTCAGGAAACCCATCCGCAAGAGTTGTTCAAGGAGTGCAGCCACTTCGTCGAGCTGGTCAGTCATCCCGACCAGTTCCCGCGCGTGCTGGAGCGTGCGATGCGCGCGGCCATCAACAAGAAGGGCGTGGCGGTCATTGTGATTCCCGGCGATGTGGCGTTGCAGCCGGCGCCCGATGCGCCGTTAAACAAGGTCGAACCATCGAAGTCGAGCGTGCTGCCGGCCGAGTCCGACCTGCAGGCGTTGAGCGAACTACTCGACTCCAGCAAAGCGGTCACCCTGCTGTGCGGGGCCGGTTGTGCCGGTGCGCATGAGCAGGTTGTCGCCCTGGCCGAGCGCCTTAACGCGCCAGTGGTGCATGCGTTGCGCGGCAAGCAGTACATCGAATACGACAATCCTTACGATGTCGGCATGACCGGGCTGATCGGCTTCAGCTCCGGCTATCACGCGATGATGGCCTGCGACACGCTGGTGATCCTTGGCAGCAGTTTTCCGTACCGCAATTTCTACCCGGACAAGGCGCGCATCGTGCAGATCGACCTGGACCCGACCCAGATCGCTCGCCGCGTTCCGGTAGAGCTGGGGCTGGTCGGCGGCATAGGCGAAACCCTCGATGCCTTGCTGCCGCGGCTCAAGCCGCACAACGACCGGCGCTTTCTCGACAAGGCGCTCAAGCATTACGCCAAGTCGCGTGCCGAGCTGGATGAACTGGCGACGCCAACCCCGGCCGGCGAACCCATCCATCCGCAGTACCTGACGCGCATGGTCGATCAACTGGCCGATGACGATGCGCTGTTTACCGTGGACGTCGGTACGCCGACCCTGTGGGCGGCGCGCTACCTGAGCATGAACGGCAAGCGCAGCCTGCTGGGCTCGTTCAACCACGGCTCGATGGCCAACGCCATGCCGCAGTCGCTGGGTGCCCAGGCCGAACACCCGGATCGCCAGGTGGTGGCGCTGTGCGGCGATGGTGGTTTGTCGATGCTGCTGGGCGACTTGCTGACCGTCCGCCAGTTGAACATGCCGATCAAGATGATCGTGTTCAACAACAGCTCGCTGGGCTTTGTCGACATGGAAATGAAGGCGGGCGGGTATGTGCCATTCGGCACGGATCTCAATCCCACGCACTACGCCGGTATTGCGCTGGGCGCGGGGATTCTGGGCATTCGCGTTGAAAATGCCCAGGACCTGCCGGGCGCGTTGCGCAAGGCCTTCGATCATCCGGGGCCGGTGCTGCTCGATGTGGTGGTCGCCAAGCAGGAACTGGCCATGCCGCCGAAGATCAAGCTGGCCCAGGCCAAGGGCTTCAGCCTGTACATGCTCAAGGCGGTGATGAGCGGACGCGGCAGCGAAGTGCTGGAACTGGCGAAGACCAACTTGCGCTAACGATCGCAGCAGTGAGGCGGATGGCCGCCCCCTTAGCTCGCGAAGGGGTCAGCACATAATTGCAGCGCACATCGGTACAAGCGCTGCACTGAGGTTTCGTGCCTACTGAGGGCAAAGTCCTGTCTTTGACCCTCAGAGCCCCCGAACCATGAACCGTAATGACCTGCGCCGTGTCGACCTCAATCTGTTGGTGATTTTCGAAGCGTTGATGTTCGAGCGCAATCTGACCCGGGTGGCCGAGAAGCTGTTTATCGGCCAGCCCGCCGTCAGTGCGGCGCTGGGGCGTTTGCGCGATCTGTTCGACGATCAACTGCTGCTGCGCAATGGCCGGGTCATGGAGCCCACGGCGCGGGCGCTGGACATCCTCAAGGAGATTCGCCCGGCACTGGACACCATTTCCGGCGCCGTCAGCCGGGCCAAGGATTTCGATCCAGCGTGCAGTACCGATGTGTTTCGCATCGGCTTGTCGGACGATGCCGAATTCGGCTTGCTGCCGCCGTTGATGGCGCGCCTGCAAGCCGAGGCGCCGGGCATCATTATCGTGATTCGCCGGGCCAATTATCTTTTGCTGCCAGCGCTGTTGGCCTCCGGCGAAATCTCGGTGGGGGTCAGCTGGACGGTGGAGTTGCCGGCCAATGCCAAGCGCAAGAAGCTGCGCGACATTCCATGCAAGGTGATTCGTGGCGATGACCGGGCAGGCCCTTTGAGCCTGGATGAATACTGCGCGCGGCCGCATGCCATGGTGTCGTTCTCCGGCGACCTGTCGGGCAATATCGACCTGGATCTTGCCCGCGTCGGGCGCACCCGCAAGGTGGTGCTGGCGGTGCCGCAGTTCAATGGCTTGCGGGCCTTGCTGGCCGGCAGCGAAATGATCGCCACAGTCCCCGATTACGCCGCCTGTGCGCTGGTGGACGGCAGCCGGTTGCGCGCCGAAGACCCGCCGTTCCCGATCGTGCCCTCGGAACTGTCGATGGTCTGGAGCGGCGTCCACGACAACGACCCGGCCGAGCGCTGGTTGCGCGGCATGATTCACGAGTACATGTCGGCACCATTGCCCATCGCGTAACGGGTGTTTATCCAACACAGCACATGCATCCAATTCTCAAGCGGCAATCAGCGGCACCATCAGTGCAGATTTGAAGCACGGGTGCCCACGCACCCTTTCTCTGTGCGATGGAGCCGTTGGTCATGTCCGAACCCTCAAGTCTTGCCGCCACGGCGCGCGAGCCTGCCCATGAAGTCGTCACGCTGGTGATCCGCCACCGCGCCAAGGCCGGGCTCGAAGTGCAATACGAGCAATGGTTGCGGCGCGTGGTGGCGATTGCCGCCCAAACACCGGGGCATCTGGGCGTCGATGTGATGCGCGGTCTCACCGATGGCCTGCATGCCTTCACCTCGGTGCTGCGTTTTTCCTCGACGGGAGCCATGCAGCAGTGGCTGGACTCCGATCAACGGCGCGAACTGCTGCGCGAGGCCGCGCCTATGCTGGCCGATGGTGACCAGACGCAGGTGGCCAGCCAGAACGAGTTCTGGTTCAGCCCCGACCTTGACCCGGCGCGTCAGCCGCCGCGCTGGAAACAGGCGGTCGTGTCGTACCTGGTGATCCTGCCGCTGAGCCTGCTGGTGCCCTTGTTGTGGGGCCCGCTGCTGCACCTGAACCCATGGCTATCGGGCTATGTGATGAGCAACGTGCTGATCACCCTGACCATCGTCGTGCTGGTGGTGTACCTGATGATGCCTGCCGCCACACGCTTGTTTGCAACCTGGCTGAACGCGCCGGCAAACGACAAACGGGGTAACTGATCGATGAGTGATGACAAGACCGACCTGCAGCGCCGGCGCTTTGTCGCCAACAGCTCTCTGCTGAGTGCCGCCGCCGCGCTTCTGCCTGCCTTTACGTTCGCAAGCCCTGCGGGCGCGGCTCAATCTTCTGACAAAGGAACTGCGATGAATAACGTCGAGCTGATTCTGTTCAACGGAAAATTCCACACCGTCGACCGGGAAAAACCCAAGGCCAGTGCGGTGGCCATCAGCGGCGGCCGCTTCGTCGCCGTGGGTACTGAAGCTGAAGTGATGGCCTTGCGTGGTAGTGCGACCCAGGTGATCGACCTGAAAGGCCGCACGGTGATCCCGGGCCTCAATGACTCACACTTGCACCTGATTCGTGGCGGCCTGAACTACAACCTCGAACTGCGCTGGGAAGGCGTGCCGTCGCTGGCCGACGCCTTGCGCATGCTCAAGGACCAGGCCGACCGCACGCCGACCCCGCAGTGGGTGCGGGTAGTCGGTGGCTGGAACGAGTTCCAGTTCGCTGAAAAGCGCATGCCGACCCTGGAAGAGATCAACCAGGCCGCGCCCGATACCCCGGTATTTTTGCTGCACCTGTACGACCGCGCCTTGCTCAACCGCGCAGCGCTGCGCGTGGCCGGTTACACCCGCGACACGCCGAATCCGCCGGGTGGCGAGATTGTGCGTGACGCCAACGGCAACCCGACCGGCATGCTGGTCGCCAAGCCCAACGCGATGATTCTGTACGCGACCCTGGCCAAGGGGCCGAAATTGCCGCTGGAGTACCAGGTCAACTCGACCCGCCAGTTCATGCGCGAGCTCAACCGTCTGGGCATCACCAGTTGCATCGACGCCGGTGGTGGTTTCCAGAACTACCCCGACGACTACGCGGTGATCGAGCAACTGAACCGCGAAAAGCAGCTGACGGTGCGCATCGCTTACAACCTGTTTACACAAAAGCCCAAGGAAGAGCTGAGCGACTTCAAGAACTGGACCAGCAGCGTCAAGCTGCATCAGGGCGACGATTTCCTGCGGCACAACGGGGCAGGGGAGATGCTGACCTTCTCGGCCGCCGACTTCGAGGACTTCCGCGAGCCGCGCCCGGACCTGGTGCAGGGCATGGAGGACGATCTGGAGCCGGTGGTGCGCCACCTGGTCGAGCAGCGCTGGCCGTTCCGCCTGCACGCCACCTATGACGAATCGATCAGCCGCATGCTCGATGTGTTCGAAAAGGTTAACCGCGATATCCCGTTCAACGGTCTGCCGTGGTTCTTCGACCACTGCGAAACCATCACCCCGCGCAATATCGAACGGGTGCGGGCGCTGGGCGGCGGTATCGCCATCCAGGACCGCATGGCCTTTCAGGGCGAGTATTTCGTCGAGCGCTACGGCGCCAAAGCCGCCCAGGCCACGCCGCCGATCAAGCGCATGCTGGCCGAAGGCGTGCCGGTCGGCGCCGGCACCGACGCCACCCGCGTGTCGAGCTACAACCCTTGGACTTCGCTGTACTGGATGGTCAGCGGCCGCACCGTGGGCGGCCTTGAGCTGTACCCCGAAGGCCTGCCGCGTGAAACCGCGCTGGAGCTGTTCACCCACGGCAGCGCCTGGTTCTCGTCCGAGCAGGGCAAGAAAGGCCAGATTCGCGTCGGCCAGCTGGCAGACCTGAGCGCGCTGTCGGCGGACTTTTTCAGTGTCGAGCCCGAAGCCATCAAGTGGATCGAGTCGGTGCTGACCGTCGTCGACGGCAAGGTGGTGTACGCCGCCGACGACTTCGAGCCGCTGGGACCCAAGCGCGTGCCGGTGCTGCCGGACTGGTCGCCGGTGGCCAAGGTGCAGGGCCACTGGCGCCCGGCTTCACCGGTACTGGCCCAGGTTCACCAGTGCAGCGGCCCGTGCAAGGTGCATTCGCACAGCCATGAAAAAGCGCGCTTGTCGAATGCGCCGGTCAGCGACTTCCAGGGTTTCTGGGGCGCGTTCGGGTGTTCGTGCTTCGCCTTCTGATTTTGCTTCACGCGTATAAAGGCGCCGGGTTGCCGGCGCCTCCCTTGAAATCCACAGGAGTCAATCATGAGTGCTGCCCCCTACAAACGCCTGAACAAAGATGACGCCGTCGTGCTGCTGGTCGATCACCAGACAGGCCTGATCTCGCTGGTCCAGGATTTCTCGCCCAACGAGTTCAAGAACAATGTGCTGGCCCTGGGCGACATCGCCAGGTTCTTCAATCTGCCGACCATCCTGACCACCAGCTTCGAACAAGGCCCTAACGGTCCGATCGTGCCGGAGCTGAAAGCGCAGTTCCCGGACGCGCCGTACATCGCCCGTCCTGGCCAGATCAATGCCTGGGACAACGAAGACTTCGTCAAGGCAGTCAAGGCCACCGGTCGCAAGCAGTTGATCATTGCCGGTGTGGTGACTGACGTGTGCGTGGCGTTCCCGACCCTGTCGGCGCTGGCTGAAGGCTTTGAAGTGTTTGTGGTCACCGACTCGTCCGGCACCTTCAACACCACCGTGCAGCAAGCCGCCTGGGCACGCATGAGCGCCGCCGGTGCGCATTTGTTGAACTGGTTCTCCGTGGCGTGCGAGCTGCAGGTCGACTGGCGCAACGACATGGAAGGCCTGGCCAACCTGCTGTCGCAGCGCCTGCCGAACTACCGCAACCTGATCAACAGCTACACCACCTTCACCGCCAAATAACCTCCGCGTCCTTGCGGCGGCGCTTTCGCTCTCATTGGGCGCCGCCGTTTTTGCAGGCCAGTCAATTATGTAGTGATTAAAAATAATCACTACATATTGGTTGACGCCTGCCTTTTCATTTTGCATGATGCAGCCATCTCCCCGATCGGGAGCGCAGCAAAAGATGTAATAACCAACCCGACAAGCCGTCGGGTTGTTCCAGGATGTAGGCTGCCCACAAGGCAGATTGAAGAAGATGAACCGGCACAACGTCACTACAGACGGGCAGCTGGCGAAACGACCTCATGACGCGCTTGTGGTTGATCTGTTTCCGATCGCCAGCCGAGTCTTTGGCCTTCGCTACCTTCCTCTCTGGAACCGACACGCGGGTGTAGTGGTTTCTCATTGAGGCTACTTGATCTTCTTCGAACCCGGATATCACTTGATGAACGCCACTTACCGTTGCGTTCGACGGTGATCCACCGCAAAAGTCGACGATAAAGCCCATTGAACAGTGAACGAGCGAAGGAGCATCACCATGACGATCAACCACCTGACCATTGATGAACTGGCTCGTCTGTTTGCCGCACGCAAAGACACGCTGGACAGTCACATCCTCTGGATCACTCATGCTGGCGAAGTTCGCCTGGACCCCATCACCCCGTACTCCCAGGAAGACGAATTCCGTGCCGCGCAGCCACAGCTGTTTGTCGCGCTGAAGATGTTTCGTCGTGGCCAGGGCTATGTCGGCAAGAAGGCGGCGGCCGACCGGGCGTTCATGGAAACCCAGTTACGCACCCTGCGCCATGAATGGCACAACGCACGCCCAGGCGTACGGGTTGCCTGACCAGTAGCGCAACAAAGCCCGACGCCCAGGCCTGTGCCTAGGCGTCGGGCTTTGTGTTTTTAGCGTTTCTGGTGCGCGCGTACTGTCAGCCGCCGGTCATGTTCATGAACCGCACCACCTGCACCTCATCATCGATGCGGAAGTCATGGCTCCATGGCTTGAGCTGCATGGCCTTGATAATGGCGTTTTCCAGCACTTCAGGTTGACCCGAATTGGCGCGCAGCACCGCTTTGAGGTCGGCCGAATGCTCGTTGCCCAGGCACAGCAACAGGCGGCCCTCGACGGTCATTCGTACCCGATTGCAGGTGGCGCAGAAGTTATGGCTGTGTGGCGAGATAAAGCCGATGCGGCTGTGCGGCGCCTCAGCCACGCGCCAGTAACGCGACGGGCCCTGGGTCGAATCGGTAGACGGCAACAGGGTATAGCGCTCGGCAATGCGCTCACGCACCTGGTCACTGGAAAAGAACGACTCTTTGCGACTGTGCTCGCTGATCAGCCCCAGCGGCATTTCTTCAATGAAGGTGATGTCCAGCTGACGCTCGATGGCGAAGGCCACCAGGTCGTTGATCTCATGGTCGTTGCGCCCTTGCATGACCACGCAATTGAGCTTGGTGTGGGTAAAGCCTGCGTCACGGGCGGCATCGATACCGTCGATCACCTGCTGCAGGTCGCCGGTACGGGTCAGCTCGTGAAAACGCTGCGGGTCGAGGCTGTCGAGGCTGATGTTGAGGCGCTTGACCCCGGCCTGGAACAGCGGCACGGCCAGTTTGTTCAGTTGCGAGCCATTGGTGGTCATGCACAGCTCGCGCAGGCCGGGCAGGGCGGCGATGCGCTCGCACAGGCCGACGATGCCGGAGCGCACCAAAGGCTCGCCGCCGGTCAGGCGGATCTTGCGCGTGCCCAGCGCCACGAAGCTTTGCGCCACGGCAAGGATTTCTTCCAGGGTCAGGATCTGCTGGCGCGGCAAGAAGGTCATGTCTTCGGCCATGCAGTACACGCAGCGAAAATCACAGCGATCAGTCACTGACAGGCGCACATAGTCGACCTTGCGCGCAAAGCGGTCGAGCAGGACAGAATCAGCCATTTAACCCTCGCAAATCATGACAGTCGCCAGCTTGCGTCCTGGCCCCGTCACAGTCCAATCGCTTGTGACAATAGCATGATCGAGCGGATTGATGATGGCCAATGGCAGCGCTCATTGCAGGCTGCGCTCGTAACGGTCGAGCAACGGCTGGGTACTGATGCCGTGCAGCAAGATGCTCATGCCCACCACTGACAGCGTCAAGCCGGTGATGCTGTGGGCCATCTGCGGCGCCAGCCCGTGGGCCAGGGCATAACACAGGTAATAAAGGCTGCCGATGCCACGAATGCCGAACCAGCCCACCAGCAACTTTTGCCTGGGCGCCAACAGTTTTCGGCTGACCAGCAGCCAGACGCTGAGCGGGCGAATGACAAAAAACAGCGCCAGTCCCAGCGCAATTGCCCGCCAGTCCCAATACAGCGCCAGCGAGGCGCCGAGCAGGGTAATCAACAACACCTCCATGGCCCGCTCGACCAGATTGCCGAACACCAGCATGTCGCCCATCATCACCCCGGCGGCCAGTTGCGGGTCGCTCAGCTCCTCGGGCCGGGCCACCGTCGCCTCCTCGGGCGCTACGTGCTTGTGCGCCAGTATCGGTCTTGCGACATGTTCGGCGGGCACCTCGGAATGGGTAATACGCGCCTCGGCCCGACGCAGGCCGACGCCGGCGGCAAACACCGCAAGAAAGCCAAAGGCTTCCAGGCTCTGGGCGACGACATAGGCCAGGGCAATCAGCGCCAGGGCCAGAAAATCATTGGGCGAGGTGGTGCTGTCGGCATGCCGGACCCGCAGGTAAATCATCAGGTGGCCGACGCCGCGGCCCATGAAATAACCGATCAGCACGCCGGCCGGCACGCCCCACAGCAGATGCCTGAGCGCCCAGCCGCCGAACCAGTCCTGCACCGGGCCGCCCTGCGTGATCAGCATCAGCGCGAACAGCACAAAGGGAAAGGCGGTGCCGTCATTGAGCCCGGCCTCGCCGGACAGGCCAAAACGCAGGCGATCCTGATCCTGGGCATCATTGACCTGCACCAGGCTGGCCAGCACCGGATCGGTGGGCGACAACACTGCACCGAGCAGAATCGACAGGCTCCACGACAAGGTCAGCAGGTAATGCGCGACCAGCGCCAGGCCGACAATACTGGCCAGCATCACCGGTCCTGCCAGCCAATAGGCCGAATGCCAGGCTTTGTCACGCAGCGGCAGGCGCAGCTTGATGCCGGTATTGAACAACGAAAACAGCACCGCGACTTCGGTCAGGCGTTCCAGCCATTCCTTGGACTGCTCGATGTCCAGGCTCAAGAGCTGCAAACCCAGCGGGCCAATGGCAAAACCGAACAGCAGGCAAACCGCTGACGTCGTGACCGGCAGCCAGCGCAGCCAGGACGACGTGAGCGCCAGCAACATCAGCAAGACGCCCAATACACCCATACACAGCATGAAACTCATCCCTGGATCCTCGTCAGCCTCGCCATGAAGGTGTGACTGCGGGCGCCGGTGAGAGTTGGAAGCAGTTTTCAGCTTTCTGATCTGGCCAGTCGAGAGGCAAACGCTGCGCTTACGGGGCGAGGGTAAACACCAGGGCCTTCAAGCCACCTTCGGCGCTGGCATCGGGAAATTCCGGCGGGTTCTGCAGGCGCTCGACGAACCGCAGCTGCGGCGCTTCACGGGCGGTCTGCTCGATCAGAAAATCCTGGCCGATCGCCGGGTCGTTCATGCACGCCAGCACACTGCCGCCCGGCTCAAGCAGCTGCGGCAGGCGGCGCAGTACCCGCTGGTAATCCTTGTCCAGCACGAAGCTGCCTTTCTGGAACGACGGCGGGTCGATGATGACCAGGTCATACGGGCCGCTGCGGGTGACCTTGCCCCACGAATTGAACAGGTCATGGCCCAGAAAGCTGGCGCGGTTGCGGTCATGCTCGTTGAGCTTGTGGTTCTCGCGGCCGCGATTCAATGCCGCCTTGGCCATGTCGAGGTTGACCACGTGCTCGGCGCCACCGGCCACGGCGGCTACGGAAAAGCCGCAGGTGTAGGCAAACAGGTTGAGCACGCGCTTGTCCCGAGCCTGGGCACGCACCCAGTCGCGGCCATAGCGCATGTCGAGAAACAGCCCGGTGTTCTGGTTGCGGCCAAAATCGAGCTTGTAGCGCAGGCCGCTTTCGGTGATGACGCGCTGTTCGAAGGGCTCGCCCAACAGCCATTCAGTGGTGCTTTGCGGTAGGTAACGGTGCTGCAACAGCAAGGCCTGCGCCTGGCTGTTCTGCCACTGCACTGAGGTTGTCAGTTGCAGCAACAGGTGCTTGAGGGCGGCCAGTTCCGCTTCGGTCGGCTGGCGAAACAGCGCCACCAGCACCGCGCCTTGCATCCAGTCCACCGTAATATGCTCAAGCCCCGGCCACACCCGGCCACGGCCATGAAACAGGCGACGGGTTTCGGCGGGCGCCGGGTCCAGGGCGGTGAGCAGGTGCTGGTGCAGAATGGCGAGCGATTGCGGGGTCATGGCAGCGGTCATAAATAATCGGGCGCGTATGGTAAACGCATTTGCATCGTCAGGCTGGATGGCTGATCACATAGATCAGCACGGACAGCGTCACCAGCGAACCCAGGGTCGAGACCAGAATGGTGCTCGACACCAGCGAGGCCTCGCGTTTGTAGTACTCGGCCATCATGAACGGCCCGGTGCCGGTGGGCAGGGCGCTGAGCAATAGCGCGGCGTTGGCCCACAACGGCGGCAGATGAAACACCCGGAAGGCCAGAAACCAGGTCAGCAACGGGTGGCCGACCAGCTTGAGCAGCACCAAGACCGGTGTGCCCTGACGCGGCGCCGGTTGTTTGTGCGCCAGAAACAGGCCCAGTGAAATCAGCGCGCACGGCGTGGTCGCCGCGCCCAGCAGGCTGAGAAACTTGTCCAGCGCCACCGGCAGCGGTGCGCCATACCAGGCCCACAAGGCGCCCAGCAGCGGTGAAATCACCATGGGGTTTTTCGCCAGGGCGCCGATCACCTTGATGATCACCCGCAGCAGATTGCGCTCGCTTTGCTGCGCCACTTCGACACACACCAGCGCCAGTGCAAACAGCACACAGACCACCAGCAGCGTGGCAATCAGCGCAGGCTCCAGGCTGTCCTGACCGAGCACCAGAATGCACAGCGGAATGCCGATATAGCCGGTGTTGGCATAAGAGGCACTGAGCGCATCGAGGGTGGCATCGGCCAGCCCGCCGGCCTTTTTCCAGCGCAGCAGCAGGGTCAGGGCAAAGATCGCCAGCGTGCTCAAGGTAAACGCGAGAACAAAGCCCGGATGCCAGATTTGCTCCCAGGTCGCCTTGGCTGTGGCGCTGAACAGCAAGGCTGGCAAGCACATCCACACCACCATGCGGTTGATCTCACTGGCCGCTTGCGGGCCGAGGCGATTGCTGCGCCGGGCCAGGAAGCCGGCGAGAATCAGGGCAAAGACAGGGAGCAGCACATTCAGAACAGCAAGCATTGGATGTTTCCTTCAGCGCGGCATATAGCAACGTTGCCAGCGCACCGGAATACCCAGTGTCACCAGCCCCAGCACACCGGCCAGCGCCGCGCTGACCAGCAAGGCCGCCATGCCCAGGCGATGTTCGAGCAGGGCGCCGAACACCGCACCGACGAACATGCCGGCCCAGGGCACCAGTTGCATGGCCCAGCCTGCGCGGCGCTCGCCCAGCAGCCAGCGACCCAGGCCACGGCCGAAGCGCGACAGGGCGCCGGTTACATAGGTCAGGCCCACGGCCATGCCACTGACTTGTTCGACGGCGGCATTGAGCATGCCCATGGCCACGATGGCGCAGATAAGCGCAGTCAAATGTGCTGGCGCAGGCATCAGCGCGGCGCCGCACAGCAAGGCGCCAATGCTCAGCAGCAGCGGCAGGGCACGTCTGCCGCCCAGGCGGGCGACCAGAATGCCCAGCGCATTGCCGATGATAAAGATGACGATCGCCAGCGCCAGTCGTCCGATAGCGCTCATGTCACCTTCACTGATCGCCACCGCCAGGCGGGTGGTGTTGCCGCTCATGAACGAGACGAAATCCCCGGTGGCCATGAAGCCGATCGCATCGGTCATGCCCGCCAGCATCGACAGGCAAGCCACCAGGGCCAGGCCGATGCGGTCACGGATTCTTTGCCGCAAACGGTAACGCGGGATGGGATTTACAGGTTCGGACGGCATCGACGGTTCTCGGCAAGGTCTCGGTAAGGCAGACGATACCGCGTTGGCGGGCGCAAACGAAAACGGGGAAGCCAATGGCTTCCCCGTCCGGTGTTACACATCGACGCTCAGAGGTTCTGCGAGCTGGCGATCATGGCCTGGGCCATTTGTGCCTTCTGCACTTCAGTCATGCTGTCCCAGATCTGGGTCTTGGCGTAGTAGCCCAGCCCGCCAAGGCTGTAGCAGACCAGGGCGCTGACCAGGATGATGGTGGTCAGGCTCCAGCTGTTTGCACGCTCTTGCTCGCGGGTGAAATCGCGCGAATATTTTTGCTCGGCGTGGCGGCGGGAGGTCTGTTCCGAGGAAAAGCGTTTGAGCCACTGGAACAGGTGGATTACAACGTACCGCAACATGATGAATAGCCTCAAGGTGGTTAAAAAGGGTGTCAGGCACAAGCCGAAAACGAAAAAAGCCCGTCTTTTGGACGGGCTTTCTTTTTATAAGTGGATCAAGTCGCTTGAAGGCATGACGCCTGCGCTTGTCGCTGTTGCAACATTTTAGAACAAAAAAAACGCTAAAGGCCAGTGCTAATCCATGGTTGTCGGACAACTGGTCCCTTGTCAGGCTGCGGCAAATCGCCACGCTGCAGGCTGAGTCGCCGTGCGCTGCCGAGAATCTTCGTCAATCCTTGTAATAATTCTTCAGATTAAGAAAAGTTAACGCGTATTGTAGGATTTGATCCCGTAATTGATTTCAGGACCTTATGAACACCCTCCAGGAGCCCCCCAATCGTTGCAAACGCGCCCCTTTGCGTTTGCCGGTATTTCGCTCGACCGCCAGCGAATCTTCCGATCCAGGCATGCCCCGATGCCATCCGCTCAGCCTCTCATCTGTCTCTTGCCTTGAGCAAAGCCACGCCTTTTCAGGCGGTGCGCTGACGTCTGCCGCCCTTTTTACCGACAAGAAGAACTGACACATGGAATGGATTGCTGACCCCACGGCATGGCTCGGCCTGCTGACCCTTATCGTGCTGGAACTGGTGCTGGGCATCGACAACCTGGTGTTTATCGCCATCCTTGCCGACAAGCTGCCGCCGCACCAGCGCGACCGCGCCCGCGTGATCGGCCTGACCTTGGCATTGCTGATGCGCCTGGGCCTGCTGGCAAGTATTTCCTGGATGGTGACCCTCACCGAGCCGTTGTTCGAGGTGTTCGGCAAGAGCTTCTCGGGCCGTGACCTGATCATGCTGTTCGGTGGTGTGTTCCTGTTGTTCAAGGCCACCATGGAGCTGCACGAGCGTCTCGAAGGCCAGGTCAGCCAGCGCGCTGCGACCGGCGTGTACGCGCAGTTCTGGCCGATCGTGGCGCAGATCGTGGTGCTCGATGCGGTGTTCTCGCTGGACGCGGTGATTACTGCGGTGGGTATGGTTGAGCACCTGTCGGTGATGATGATCGCGGTGATCATTTCCATCGGCCTGATGATTGTCGCCAGCAAGCCGTTGACCAAGTTCGTCAACAGCCACCCGACGGTGATCATGCTGTGCCTGGGCTTCTTGATGATGATCGGCTTCAGCCTGACCGCCGAAGGCCTGGGTTTCCATATTCCCAAGGGCTATCTGTATGCGGCGATCGGCTTCTCGATCCTGATCGAGCTGTTCAACCAGATTGCGCGCAAACGCCGCAAGGCCTCGGCGCATGGCAGCCTGCCGCGCCGTGAGCGTGCCGCGCATGCGGTGATGCGCCTGCTGGGCGGGCGCAAGCTGGAAGAGGGCGAGGTGGACGAAGAAATCAGCGACATGCTTGGTGATACGGCCGGCGAAACGGCGGTGTTCGATCGCCGCGAGCGGGTGATGATCAGCGGCGTGCTGCAACTGGCCGAGCGCCCGATTCGCACGGTCATGACGCCGCGCGCTGAGGTCGAGTACCTGGACCTCAAGGATGACGCCGAGAAGATCCGTCTCAAGCTGATGCATTCGTCGGTGTCGCGCCTGCCGCTGGTGGGCGAGGCGGGCATCGACGAGCCGCTGGGCTATGTGCACAAGAAGGAACTGCTGCGTGAGCTGTTGGCCGGCAACGAGCCGGACATGACCCACATGGCGCGCAAGGCGATCAACCTGCTGGAGAACTTCAGCATCCTTAATGCGTTGGAGCAGATGCGCAAGGAGTCGACGCACATCGCCTTTGTGGTCAATGAGTTCGGTGACTTCATCGGTATCCTGAGCATGACCGATATTCTCGAGTCGATTGCCGGCCAGCTGCCGGACGCCAGTGAAATGGTCGGCCCCGGCATCATCGTCCAGGGTGAGGATTTTCTCGTCTCGGGCGCGCTGAACCTTGGCCTGATTCGTGAGCGCACCGGCTTTCAGGCACGCGCTACCGAGGATTACCAGACCCTGGCCGGGATGGTCATGAGCCTGCTGGATCGCCTGCCGGTAATCGGTGATCGCCTGGAGTACGAGGGCTGGAATCTGCAGGTTGTGGGGGTCGAAGAACGTCGGGTCTCGCAGGTGCTGTTGCAGCGTCAGGAGGCCGCCGACTAACGCCTGAACCGGCCTTTGACCCGCCGCCGACGCCTGTGCAGCGTCGGCGGCGTGTTATTGGTCACCTGGTTTCAACAAAATGGCATAAGGCTGGTCTATCCTGCCTTCATACCGTGGCTTCAACCAGCAGTCAGCCACTCCACCCCACGGAGCCTGCCATGACTGCTGCCATTCTGTTCAATCCCAAACTCACCTATGACGTCATCCCGAGCGCCAGCCGCAAGCCGTACCCGGTGTGGCGCATTCGTGATCGCAAGGTCTATGCCTATCTGGAGCACGATCCGCGCCGCGACTGGAGCGGCGAGATCGGCACCCTGAGCCTGGGCAATCCGCAACGGCTTGTCGACCATGACGGGCATACCATTGCCTGGATCGTGGGCAATGAAGTGCGCGACACCAAGGGCCAGCGATTCGCGCTGAGCGAAGTCAAGGAATGACCCGGCAATAGCGATTACCGCCTGCGTGGGCGCGAGACCACCGATTCGATGTTCTTGCGCCCGATCAGCAGCGCACGCCCGGACGCCGGTTCGCTCGCCACTGTCGGCTCATCGCCCAGCCATTTGAACATCACCAGGCAATCCACCAGCCCCAGCCGGGCATGCCGATAGGCGCGGGGCAGGCGGCCGACGGTTTCGAAGCCCAGCTTGCTCCACAGCGCCACGGCGACGCTGTTGCTCGACACCACCGAGTTGAACTGCATGGCCTGAAAACCGCTGTCACGCGCCAACTGCTGCGAGTGCTCGCACATCAAACGCGCCACGCCGCGTCCGCGCGCCGCCTCAGTGACCATATAGCCGCAGTTGCACACATGGTTGCCGGGGCCGGCGGCGTTGGCCTTGAGGTAATAACTGCCGAGCAGCTCACCGTCCTGCTCGGCAATCAGCGTGTGCAGCGGCAGGTTCAGCCACAGCTCGCGGGCCTGTTCTGCGTCAAGTGCCGGGTCATAGGCATAGGTTTCCTGAGCCTTGACGATGGCTTGAAAGGTCGGCCAGAAGCGTTCGAAGTCATCAGGCGTCATGGGGCGGATGTGGATCATGTCGGTCCTTGCGGTGTACGGCGTGTGCCGCACCTTATGCGGCGCATCGCCAACCTGCAAGACCCGGTTTGCCGGTCATGGCTCACGGATGAGTGCCCCACAGGCCCAGTGCATAGTCGACAAAGCTGCGCAGCTTGGGCAGGCGATAGCGGTCTTGCGGGTAAATCAGGTGCATCGGCCGGCTGGGCAAGCGGTACTCGGGCAACAGCGCGATCAGCCGGCCGTCGCGCAGGTCCTGCTCGACCAGCGCATCGGGCAGCATGACGATGCCCATGCCCGCCCTGGCGGCCTGATACAGCCCGGCCGATGAGTTCATGATCAAGGGGCCGGCGACCGGCACTTGTACCTCGCCTTCAGGCCCGCTCAGTACCCAGTGTTTTTCCGTGGCGCTCCAGTCATCGCCCGCCAGGTAGGCGAACGACAGGCAATCGTGTGCCTGTAAATCATCCGGGTGCAGGGGAATCGAACGCTTGGCCAGGTACTCGGGCGCGGCACAAATGGTCAGCGTGTAGTCATGCAGCGGTCGGGCGATCAGCCGTGAGGACGACGGCAGGGTGCCCATGCGGATGCCGACATCGAAGCCATTGTCGAGCAGGTCCATGCGCTGGTTGGTCAGCACCACGTCCAGCTTGATCTGCGGGTAACGCCTGGAGAACCCGCACAGCGCAGGCGCCAGGCGTTCGGAGCCGAAGGTCAGCGGCGCGGTGATGCGCAAGGTGCCGATCGGCTCGCCCAAGGCCTGCTCGGCCAGTTGTTCGGAGTCGGCCACCAGCCCCAGCACCTCCAGGCAACGCTGGTAATAGGCCTGGCCAAACTCGGTCAGCCGTTGGCGGCGGGTGGTGCGCTTGAGCAGGCTGACGCCCAGTCGTTGTTCCAGCGCGCGCAGGTGATTGCCGACCATGGTGGTGGAGATCGCACATTCGCGCGCCGCCGCCGTCATGCTGCCGGTCTCGACCACCTTGACGTACACCGACATCGCCTGAAAAAGGTCCATTATCAATCCATGCTTTAAAAAGATAGAAGTGTTTCGGGGTTTATCCACCTGAGGTGGCTAACGATACTGCAAACATCCCCTGACGCACCATGGAGCCTGATGTCATGACCGCTGCCTGCCTGATGAACACCTACCAGCCCTTGCCGTTGAGCTTTGTGCGTGGCCTGGGCACCCGACTCTGGGATCAGGAAGGGCGTGAGTACCTCGATGCCGTGGCGGGCGTGGCGGTGACCAACGTCGGTCATGCGCACCCGGCGCTGGTGGCCGCGATCAGCGAGCAGGCCGGGCTGCTGTTGCACACCTCCAACCTGTACAGCATTGACTGGCAGCAACGCCTGGCGCGTGAGCTGACCCGGTTGTCGGGACTGGAGCGGGTGTTTTTCAGCAATTCCGGCGCCGAGGCCAATGAAACGGCACTCAAGCTAGCCCGGCTGCACAGCTGGCACAGAGGTATCGAGCAGCCGCTGGTGGTGGTCATGGACAACGCCTTTCATGGCCGCACGCTGGGCACGCTGGCAGCCAGTGACGGGCCGGCGGTACGGCTGGGCTTTGCCGGCCTGCCGGGCGATATCCTGCGTGTGCCGTTCGGTGACCTGGCCGCTTTCGATCGGCTCTGTGCGCAACATGGCCCGCGCATCGCCGCCGTGCTGGTCGAGCCGATCCAGGGCGAGAGCGGCGTGCATGTGGCGCCTGTCGGCTATCTCAAGGCCCTGCGCGAGCGTTGCAGCCGGCGTGACTGGCTGTTGATGCTCGACGAGATCCAGACCGGCATCGGCCGTACCGGGCGCTGGTTTGCGTTTGAACACGAGGGCATCGTGCCGGACATCATGACCCTGGCCAAAGGCCTGGGCAACGGCATCCCGATTGGCGCCTGTCTGGCGCGGGGCAAGGCGGCCCGGCTGTTTACACCGGGCAGCCACGGCAGCACCTTTGGCGGTAATCCGCTGGCGTGTCGGGTGGGTTGTACCGTGCTGGAAATCATCGAGCAGCAACAACTGGTAAATAATGCTCAGGCACGCGGGCAACAATTGCTCGAGCGTCTGCAACAGGTGTTGGGTGGCCATCCGCAGGTGGCCGCCATACGCGGGCGGGGCTTGATGATCGGCATCGAACTGCACCAGCCGATTGCCGACCTGACGTTGACGGCAGCCCGGCAACACGGGCTTTTGATCAACGTGACCCGGGGCCGGACCATTCGCTTGTTGCCGCCGTTGACCCTGTCGGCCGATGAAGTGGAAATGATCGTCGCGGGCCTGCAAGAACTGCTGGTCTGACGGGCAGGACCGGCAGCAGAGTGGATTTTGGGCTATACCATCAGGGCTTGATGCGGTAGAAATTCATGTGGGAATTGCGAATCAACCTCGCCATATGCCAACCCATGGATTTACAAGGAGCTACTCATGCCTATCCGGTCCCTGACCCTCGCCGCCCTGCTGCTGTTTGCCGCGCCGGTGTTCGCTGCCGACAGCGATACACCGCTGGCGCAGGAGCGCGGCAAGACCCGGCCTTTGATCATCATTGCGCCCACCCCTTCAGACCCCAGCCTGGTCAAACTCAAGAAAGCCCTGGATGAACCGGCCAACCGCGAGGCCTTCGCCCAGCGCAACATGGTGCTCTATACCGTGATAGGCCTTGCCGGTGAGCGCAATGGCAAGTCGCTGGATACCCAGGCGACCATGGCGTTGATCCGTGAATTGAGCCTGGGAGCGGGTGCCAGAAACCGGGTGATCCTGATCGGCAAGGACGGCGAGAAAAAGATCGAGGCCGAAACCATCGAGCCCAAGGAAATCTTTGCCACCATCGACCAGATGCCCATGCGCGAGAAGGAAGCCACCGCGCCTGCGCCGGCTGCCGCTCCTGCAAATGCCCCCGCAGAAAAAGCCCCGAAGGCGGCAGGCAAGGGCGCAGCCCCTGCCACGCTGGATGATTGATCCGCTCAGGCAGCGCCTGGCCGTGACTCATTCGCCGCGAATGTACTGCTCCAGTTGCTGAATCAGGCTGGCCTGCTCGGCGATCGCTTCCTTGACCAGGTCGCCGATCGACAGCAGGCCCAGCAGCTCGCCGTCATCCACCACCGGCAAGTGACGCAGGTGGTGGTCGGTCATGATGTTCATGCACGTTTCGACGTTTTGCGTCGAGTCGACGGTAATCACCTTGCTGCTCATGATCGCGCTGACCGGCGTACCGGCCGAGGAGCGGCCCTGCAAGACCATCTTGCGTGCGTAATCGCGCTCGCTGAGCACCCCGACCACTTTGCCATTCTCGGCCACGGCCAATGCACCGATGTTCTTGTCGGCCATCAGCCGCAGGGCATCGAGCACCAAGGCGTCGGGGGCAATGGTGTGCACCTGGCGATGTTGTTCAGGCTTGAGTTTGAGTAACTGGGCTACGGTTTTCATACGCTCTCCAGAGGCGAGAACTCTACAGGTTGGGCCCTCGACGGGGTTGAACAAGCATCGGGCAAGCGCCTGCGCCGTGCAAGCCTGAAAACGTCCTGTAAGGTATGGAAAACGCCGGTTTCAGGACTCGCCCCGCTCGTTGCTGATGGCAATGGCGCGCAGCAGGTCCGGCAGCGGCATCGGTCGGTTCAGGTAATAACCCTGCACCTCATCGCAACCGAAGGCGACCAGGCGTTGCAGTTGCTGCTCGGTTTCAACCCCTTCGGCGGTAATGGTCATCGACAGGGCGCGGCCCAGGGCAATGATGGCCTGCACAATGGAGCATCCCGGAACACTGCGGTCGATTTCCTGGATGAAGCTGCGGTCGATCTTCAGGGTGTCGAACGGGAAGTCCTTGAGGTAACTCAACGAAGAATAGCCGGTACCAAAATCGTCCATCGACAAGCGCACGCCCAGTGCCTTGAGGGCCAGCATCAGTTCCAGGCTGGACGCCGCGTCCTCGATGACCACCCGCTCGGTCAGTTCCAGCTCCAGCCGATGGCTGGGCAAGCCCGTCGCCGTCAGCACCGTGCGGATCCGCTCGACCAGGCCCGGGGCGCGAAACTCCACCGCAGAAATATTCACCGACACATGCAATTCGTCAGCCCACAGCGCGGCATCGCGGCAGGCCCGATGCAGCACCCAGTCACTGATGGGTACGATCAGGCCGTTTTCTTCAGCCAGTTCAATGAACTGGCCGGGCATGCACAAGCCCCGTTGCGGATGCTCCCAGCGGATCAGCGCTTCGACGCTCAGGATTCGTCCGTCCTGTACGGCGTGCCTGGGCTGGTAATGCAGGCTGAACTGTTCACCCTTCAGCGCGGCGCGCAGGCTGGTCTCCAGTTCACGTTGCTGCTCAAGGTGCACCAGCATGCCCGGGTGGTATGAGCGCCAGGTATTACGCCCGTCTTTCTTGGCCTGATACAGGGCCAGGTCCGAAAACCGGATCAGGTCTTCAGGCTGGCGGGAATGGACCGGTGCCTGGGCGACGCCGATGCTCAGGCCGATCAGTACTTCCTGGTTATTGACGATGAATGGCTGGCTGATGCAGTCAATCAACGCCTGGCACAGCCGCTCGACGTCTTGCGAGGTCGCCAGTGCCGGGGCGACGAGAATGAATTCATCGCCGCCCTTGCGTGCCAGCAGACCGCCTGGCAGCAGGCAGCGGGCCATGCGCAGCGCCGATTCGCGCAGCACGCCGTCGCCGCCGCTGTGACCGTAGATATCGTTGACCGGCTTGAAGTGGTCAAGGTCCAGGTTGAGCAGGGTCAATGGCTGCGGGCGGCGAGGCAATTGTTCCAGTTGGCCGATCAGAAACTCGCGCAGTTGCAGGCGGTTCGGCAGGCCCGTCAGGGTGTCGTGCTGTGACAAGTACATCAGGCGATCTTCGGCGGCCACCTCGCGGGTGATGTCCGAGGCGCTGCCCTGGTAGCCGATCACCTGCCCATCGCACAGCACCGGCCTGACCGCGATATGGCTGGTCAGCACCGCACCCGTGGGCGAGCAGTGGGTGCAACGGATGACCGAGCGGGCGGTGGCGGTGTGCTGCGCGCGTATCCAGTCGCCAAGCTTCTGGCCCGGGCACTGCAGCATGTCGTCCAGGCATTGTCCCAGCCAGTTTTCGGCGGGTTGCCCGGTGATATCGCTGAAACGCTCCGACAAGTAAGTAATGCGCAGTTGCAGATCGGTTTCCCACAACCAGTCCGAGGCTGCCTCGGCCACGTTGCGAAAGCGCGCTTCGCTGCTGGCCAGGGCCGCACGACTGCGGTGAATCATCTCGTACTGCTTGTCCAGCAGGTGGGCGGTGGTCAGGGTGCGGCAGGTAATGCGCCGGGCGACGTAGATCAGGGTGGCCAGCAACAGCAACAGGATCGGCAGCATGACGCTCAGCAGTCGCTGGCCGGGCCTGTCAGGGTTCCAGCGCAGCAGCAGGTAAGGATCGGCATTCAGATGAGGCTGCTCTGCCGCATCCTGGGCGTTGGCAGGAATGCGCAGGTCAGAGATTTCATAGCTACGGCCCAGGTCACGCAGCTTTTGCGGACTGAGCAGGTAGGCCATCACCAGCACCGACTGTTCACCCGGTGTCAATTCCACGCTGGGATCATTGCCGGGGCTCAACTGCGCGGCAGCAAGCAATACCGGTTGGCCCTGGCGGTCGCGTATCTGCATGGCGACATAGTCATCGTCACGAGCGGCACGGGCTTCTTCAATAAGGTTGGCCGGAAAACTGCCCATCCAGTCCTGCAGTTGTACATCGGTCAGTTCACCGTGATCCAGCGAATAAGCGCTGCGGTTGGACGGGTCGAGAACAAACACGCCTTCAAACTGGAAACTGCTGTACAGCGAGCCACCGAGGTTATCGCGGGTGTAGGCCCAGTCCTTGTCGATCCTCAGATGCAGGTGCCGATAGGCATCGCCCCAAGGGGCGTAGTCGCGCATCGTGGTGACGAATCGCTGGGTGGTGACCTGCCAGAGCTTTTCCACCAGGCGTTCACTGTGCAGGCTGGCCTCACGGTTCAACTGCAAGGCGATCAACAGCAGCGCACTGACCATGACCAATGAAATTGCACCCAGTAATCCCAGCAAGGCGAGCAGGGTGCGTCTTGCAAGCTGCGCGTTGCGAGGACCGGACGGTGGGGGCCGTATCGCTGAACTCATGAAATTGACCCTATGACGCGACTTCAGGTGAAGAGTATTGACCCTGTGGGCACTGAGTACGCAAGCAGTGGATAGTGGCAAAAATCCATCACCTCGATTGACTCTATCATTCGGTAGTGATTGCCGGAACGTGAGCACGTTTTAATTCTTGCCATCGTGCGAGGCCGCCACACGTAGAATGTCGGCTTTGAACCGACAGACAGGGCCAGGGTGGTGGATCTACAGCAGGGTTTCATTCTCAGCCGCCATTGGCGCGACACGCCCGCCGGGACTGAAATCGAGTTGTGGCTGGCCACCGACCACGGCCCGCGCCTGATCCGCTTGCCGGCCCAGCCATCGGTGGCCTTCATGCCTGCCGTGCAACACGAGCGCGCCCGGACGCTGCTGCACGGCGAGGAAGGCGTCGAGCTGCGCGCGCTTGAACTCAAGGACTTTCGCCATCGACCGGTCGTGGGCATCTACTGCTCACAGTATCGGCAATTGATGAACGTCGAACGCCTGCTGCGCAAAGGCAATCTGGACGTCTACGAGGCCGATATCCGCCCGCCGGAACGCTACCTGATGGAGCGTTTCATCACCGCCCCCGTGTTGTTCGGTGGTACGGCCGATGACGATGACGATGGCGTGCTGTGCCAGGCGACTGTGCGCCCTGCGCCCGACTATCGGCCGCGTTTGAAGCTGGTGTCGCTGGACATCGAAACGACAGAGCGCGGCGAGCTGTATTCCATTGCGCTGGAAGGCTGCGGGCAGCGTCAGGTGTACATGCTCGGGCCGGCCAATGGCGACGCCTCGAAGGTGGATTTCGACCTTGAATACTGCGCCAGCCGCGCCGAATTGCTCACCCGCTTGAACCAGTGGCTGGCCGCACATGACCCGGACGCGATCATCGGCTGGAACGTGGTGCAGTTCGACCTGCGCATTCTGCATGAACACTCCAAACGGCTCGGCGTACCCTTGCTGCTGGGCCGTGGTGGTGAGCCGATGGGCTGGCGCGAACATGGCAGCCGCCAGCATTTTTTTGCCGAGGCCAGCGGCCGGCTGATCATCGACGGCATCGAGGCACTGCGCTCGGCGACCTGGAACTTTGCCTCGTTCAGCCTCGAATTCGTTGCCCAGAGCCTGTTGGGCGAGGGCAAGGCGATCGACACGCCGTACCAGCGCATGGACGAAATCAACCGCATGTTCGCCGAAGACAAGCCGGCGCTGGCGCACTACAACCTCAAGGACTGCGAGCTGGTCACGCGGGTGTTCGAGGTCACCGGGCTGCTGACCTTTCTGCTGGAGCGCGCCACCGTCACCGGCCTTGCCGCCGACCGCAGTGGCGGCTCGGTCGCGGCGTTCTATCACCTGTACCTGCCGTTGATGCATCGCCAGGGCTTTGTCGCGCCCAACCTCGGCGAGCGCATGCCCGAGGCCAGCCCCGGCGGCTTTGTCATGGACTCGCGGCCCGGCCTGTACGAGTCGGTGCTGGTGCTCGATTACAAGAGTCTGTACCCGTCGATCATTCGCACCTTTCTGATTGATCCCGTGGGGCTGATCGAGGGCTTGCAGCAGCCCGACGATGTGCATTCGGTGCCGGGCTTTCGCGGCGCGCGTTTTTCACGTACCCGGCACTGCCTGCCGGCGATTGTCGAACGGGTCTGGCAAGGGCGTGAAGCGGCCAAGCGCGAGGGCAATGCGCCGCTGTCGCAAGCGCTGAAAATCATCATGAATGCCTTTTACGGTGTGCTGGGCACCAGCGGTTGCCGCTTTTTCGATACTCGCCTGGCGTCGTCGATCACCCTGCGCGGGCATGAAATCATGCAAACCACCCGGCAACTGATCGAGGCGCGTGGTCATCAGGTGATCTACGGCGACACCGACTCCACATTCGTCTGGCTGGGTAAACCCCACGACGAGCAACAGGCGCAGGCCATCGGGCTCGAGCTGGTGGCACATATCAACCAGTGGTGGGCCACGCACCTGCAACAGCAATATGGCCTCGATAGCGCCCTGGAGCTGCAATACGAAATCCATTACTCACGCTTTCTGATGCCGACCATTCGCGGCGCCGAGGAGGGCAGCAAGAAACGCTACGCCGGGCTGGTGACGCGCGCCGATAACACTCAGGAGATGGTCTACAAAGGCCTGGAGTCGGTGCGCACCGACTGGTCACCGCTGGCGCGGGAATTCCAGCAGGCGCTGTACCTGCTGATTTTTCAGCGCCAGCCTTATCAGGATTACATCCGCGATTATGTGCGCCGCACCCTGGCCGGCGAACTGGATCACCTGCTGGTGTTTCGCAAGCGCCTGCGTCGGCGCCTCGACGAGTACCAGCGCAATGTGCCGCCGCATGTGCGCGCCGCCAGACTGGCCGATGAATACAACCTGCGCCTGGGCCGGCCGCTGCAATACCAGCGCGGCGGCTGGATCAGCTATGTGATGACCGTCAACGGCCCCGAGCCGCTGGAAGCGCGCCAGGCGCCCATCGACTATGACCACTACGTGACGCGCCAGCTGCAACCGCTGGCCGATGCGATCCTGCCGTTTGTCGACGACGATTTCAGCCGTTTGATCGGCGGGCAACTGGGGCTGTTTTAACTCAGCGCCTCGACCACTTGCGGCAGCAGCGTTTCGCAAGGCACCTCGAATTTGGCCGTCAACAGGTCGTCGGCGCGGGTCTTGCCCTGGTTGATTGCCAGGATCGGCTTGCCTTGCCCAGCCATGTGCTTGCACAGACGAAAGGCCGACCAGGCCATCAACGAGGTGCCGACCACCAACAGGCCTGCCGCCTGGTCAGCCTGCGCCATGGCCAGTGCGGCGGTGTCGCTGGCAACGTTTTCGCCAAAGAACACCACGTCCGGTTTCAGCCGCTGGCCGGCGCAGTGTGGGCAGCGCGGCAGACAGAAGTCAGCGATATAGGACGCGTCCAGCAAGGTATCGCCGTCGGGTGCCTGCACCGCTTCGACATCGCTCAGGTAAGGGTTGTCGGCCAGCATCTGCGCCTGCAGCGCCCCGCGTTCGCAACGCTGTCCGCAGTCCAGGCACAGAACCCGATGCAGGCTGCCATGCAACTCGGTCACCGCCGGGCTGCCGGCGCGGGTGTGCAGGGCATCGACGTTCTGGGTGATCAGGCCGCTGATCCGGCCCGCCGCCTGCAACTCGGCCAACGCGCGGTGCGCGGCATTGGGTTGCGCGGCGAGAATGCGCGGCCAGCCCAGCAGGGCGCGGGCCCAGTAGCGCTGGCGCGCGGCGGGGTTGGCAATAAATTCCTGATACATCATCGGCTGCTTGCCGCGCCGCACGCCCTCGCGGTCACGGTAGTCGGGGATTCCGGAGGCGGTGCTGATCCCGGCGCCGGTGATCACCAGCAGCGGTTGTCGGGTCAGGTACTGGCAGAGCGTTTCGAGGGGCATGAGCGATTTTCTCCTGGCAGGCCCGACGAGCTTAACCCGAGCTGCACTTTATCTGCACGGCAGGTGTGTGCCATCCTTCGGGCCTTTGCCCGACAGGAGTCCGTCATGCGCCGCTACCCGTTCAAACAGCTCGATGTGTTTGCCGAGCAACCGTTGCAAGGCAACCCGCTGGCGGTGGTATTCGACGCCGACGACCTGAGTGATGAGCGCATGGCCGCGCTGGCGAACTGGACCAATCTCAGCGAAACCACCTTCATCCAGACCCCCACGAACCCGCAAGCCGACTATCGCGTGCGCATCTTCACCACCCTCAGAGAACTGCCCTTCGCCGGGCATCCCACGCTTGGCACCTGCCATGCCTGGCTCGAAAGCGGCGGGGTGCCAAAGGGTGAAGAAATCATCCAGCAATGCGGCATCGGCCTGGTGCGCATTCGCAAGGTCGGCAGGCAACTGGCGTTTACCGCACCGCCGCTGTTGCGCAGCGGCCCGGTAGACGATGACCTGCTCGCGCGGGTGCTTCAGGCGCTGGGCCTGGGCGCCGATGAAGTGCTCAATGCCCGCTGGGTCGATAACGGCCCTGGCTGGTTTGCCCTGCACCTGGCCAATCGCGCGCGGGTCCTGTCACTGAAACCTGACTTTTCACGTCTGGACGGTGTGGTGCTCGGCGTATTCGGTGCCTGGGACCCGGCCACTGATGGGGATGAAGCGCAATATGAAGTGCGTGCCTTCGTCGGTGGCGATGGCATGCCCGAAGACCCGGTGACCGGCAGCCTGAACGCCGGCATCGCCCGCTGGTTGTTTGAAGAAGGCCTGGCACCGCAACGTTATGTGGTCAGCCAGGGCACTGCACTGGGCCGCAACGGCCGGGTACAGGTCGAGCGCATTGGCGATGACATCTGGATTGGCGGGGCTTCGGTGACCTGTATCGAGGGCCAGGTCAGCCTGTAGTCGACACGGTGTAAAGAATAACCATAGAACGTATTTGTATTAATCAATGCCGGGTGAAAAGAGTAGGGTGCCAGACGCCTTTATTGGCGGTTATTCAACAGGCACTTGATGAAAAATAATAACGCCGTTTTTACCCAGGGCTCTGTGCTCAAGCATGTCGTACGGATGACCGCGACCAGCACGACCAGCCTGCTGGCCATCTTTGTCATCGATGTTCTTTCCGTGTTCTACATCGCCATGCTGCACGACGATGTCTTGCTGGCGGCGCTGGTCGTGGGCAAGACATTGACGTTTTTCGTCACCAGTATGTCGATGGGCGTGGCCATGGCCTCGGGTGCGCTGATTGCCAGCCGCCTGGGGGCCGGTGAGCTTTTGCGGGCCCGGCAACTGGCGGGCAGTGGCCTTGCGCTGGTGATTGCAGTCTCGGTGTCGGGCGCGGCGATCGAGCTGTTGTTTCTGGATGTCATTCTCGACCTGCTGGGCCTTGAAGCGCGTGCGTTTGCCGCCGCGCAGGCTTACCTGTGGATCACGCTGCCGGCCACGCTGTTCATGGCCATCGGGCAACTGTGCATGCAGGTGCTGCGCACCTCGGGGTTCGGCAAGCAACCGATGTACATCGTCCTGACCGGTACGGCCGTGGCCGCGATGGCCGAGCCGGTGTTCATCCTGTGGCTGAACCTGGGCCTGAATGGCGCAGGCTATGCGTACTTGCTGGCGGCCAGCGTGACGGCGTCGTTGGGTGTGTATTACGTAAGCCGGGTCGCCCGGCTGACCGCGCGTTCCGGGCGTGCGCAGATGCGTGCAGACATCGGCCAGATTGGCCGGATTGCCCTGCCGGCGGTGTTCGGCAACCTGGCCACGCCGGTGGGCATGGCGTACCTGATGTCATCGGTGGCCGCCTACGGTTCGCAAGCCCTGGCCGGCATCGCCGTGGTCGACCGGATCATCCAGTTGTCGTTCTGCGTGTTCTTTGTGCTGCCCGGCGCCCTGAGTCCGATTGTCGGGCAGAACCTGGGCGCCAGAAATGCTGCGCGTGCCAGGGAGGCGGTCAAAACCACCTATTGGCTGGCGCTCGGTTACGGCGCCGTGGTGGCGCTGACCCTGTCGTTATCGGCGCAGGCCCTGCAACAGCTGTTCAATGTGCAAGGCGAAGGCGTGCGCATTCTGCAGGTCTTCTGCCAGTTCGGCGGCGTGCTCTGGACCCTGATCGGCTTGCAGTTCATTGCCATTTCCATTTTCGTGACCATGGGCCGGCCGATCTTTGTCACGCTGTTTGGCTGGCTGCGCGCCAGCCTGGGGACCGTGCCGTTTGTCTGGTACGGCGCGCAACTGCAGGGTAGCGCGGGCGCCTTGCTCGGCCATTTGCTGGGTAATGCGACGATAGCGCTGGCCGCCTGCGCGGTTGGAATGTGGGTGATGAAAGTGACCTTGAAGGAAATGGCCATGCCGGTCCAGGTACAGCGGAGCTCAACGATATGATCAACCACGATTGTCCTTCTCCCGCCGCTGCGCTGGCGATTGCCGAGGCGCTGCTGCAAACCCGCTATGCCGATGCATCCTTTGCCTATGTGGCCGGCTCGATCATGCGCGGGCAGGGCACATACCTGTCCGATATCGATCTGGTGGTGATTTACGATCACCTCGATGCGGCGCGTCGCGAGTCGTTCATGGCCCAAGGCGTGCCGGTCGAAGCGTTCGTCCACGATGTGCACACCGTGGCCTGGTTCATCGATGAGGACGTGAAGCGCGGACGCCCGAGCCTGCTCAATATGATCAACGAAGGCGTGGTGATCGGCCCCGCACCGGCGCCAGCCGAACAGCTGCGCCAGCAGGTTTCGGAGCGTCTGGCCGCAGGGCCGCCGGCCTTGTCAGCCGCTGCCCTGAACGTCTTGCGTTATGAAATCACCGATGCAATCGATGACCTGCGCGGTGAGCGCTCTGCCGGTGAGGTGATGGCAATCGGTGCCATGTTGCATGCGCGGCTTGTGGAGCTGGCATTGCGCGGGCGAGGCCGCTGGTACGGCACCGGCAAATGGGCGCCGCGCTTGCTGAACGAGATCGACCAGCGTCTGGCGCAGCGATTCGACGAGGCTTTTCGGGTGCTGTTCGTGTCGGGCAACGCAGGTTGGGTGATTGCCCTGGCCGAGGATGAACTGGCGCCCCACGGCGGCGCGTTGTTCGATGGTGATTGTCGTGTGGCACCGGCCTCATGGCGTGTCTGAAGGACTCTCATGACGAATACGCTTGCCGGGGCGGGCCGCGATGCTGCTGGCCTGGCCGTCGCGCTGTTTGCCGGTGCGTGCCTGGGTAATCAGTGCCGGGATCAATGGCCCTTCGGGCAGGTTTTTCCAGAAGCGCGCCGGCAGGTGGCCTTGCATGACCTTGGGGTTGAGCCGCGCCGGGTTGAAGATGTGCTGGTAGTAGGTCAGCCACAGCTCGCCCTGTGAATCGTCAGGCTGGCGGGCCAGCCGTTGCCAGTCATCCGGGCAGTGCCGCTGGTGAATCAGGCGGCTGCCGTCGTAGAACACCGCGTCGCGGGGTGTCGCGATCAGCCAGCGGTGGCGGCCCATGCGGCCGATGAAGTGTTCGCTGGCGCTGTGCAGAATGTCGTGGGCCGGTTCGTGCCAGGCCACATAATGCGGGGCGTTGTCGTCCGGCCAGGGCAGGTCGCCCTTGACGGCGACAAAGCGCAGAAAGGCATGCAGGTGATGGGCCTCGCGGCTGACCTGCTTTAACCGCCGTTGCAACTCGCTGCCCAGCCGGTCGCCAGCCAGCATGGCCGTGCGATCACCATGGCAAACCCGCCACAGCACCTCATAAAGCAGGCTCCAGCGTTGCTCGCCACGGTACTGCGACGCTGCTTGCAGTTGTTCCAGCAAGGCCAGCGGCACCCGCGCCTGAAAGGGTCCGGGCGTTTGCGGAAGGTGCTCGTCGCTGCCGAACAGGTCATTGTCCTGGCCCGCGCTCCAGCTGACGCGGCTGGGGTCGATGGCATGGCTGAGCAGCCAGCGCGCCTGCCCGCGCCAGACCTCGAACAGGTCATCGCAGTCCAGGCTGATCATGCCCATAACCCCAGTTGCTGAGGCTGCGGACGGTCGCGCAGTTGCTGGTGCAGGCGCTCGCTGGAGTATTGCGCCTGAGAGGGCCGGTAATCGCTGGTGATGATGAAGGGGCGCGCCTTGTCGAGCAGGCAACGCATGCGTGTCAGGTCTTCATAACGGATACGCCGCTGCCGGCGCAGCTCGACCAGGCGTTGCGTGGTGCGCAGGCCGATGCCGGGGATACGCGCGATCAGGCTCGGGTCGGCGCGGTTCAGGTCCAGCGGGAACACATCGCGGTTGTTCAGCGCCCAGGCCAGCTTGGGGTCGATGTCCAGGGCCAGATCGCCGGGGCCCTTGAGCAGCTCGCTGGCCTGAAAACCATAGCCGCGCAGCAGGAAGTCGGCCTGGTACAGACGGTGCTCGCGCAGCAGCGGCGGGGCGGCCAGCGGTACGGAGCCCGGGCTGTTGGGGATCGGGCTGAACGCCGAGTAATAGACCCGGCGCAACTTGTAGCTGCTGTACAGGGTCTGCGCGCTGTGCAGGATGGTGCTGTCGTCGGTGGCGTCGGCACCGACGATCATCTGCGTGCTTTGCCCGGCAGGCGCAAAGCGCGGGGCGCGGGGCTCATCCTTGACGTTCTGTTCGCCGTTATGAATGGTGTGCATGGCCTGGCGGATCGAACCGATGTTCTTCTCCGGCGCCAGGATCTGCAGGCTGTGGTCGGTGGGCAGCTCGATATTGACGCTGAGCCGGTCGGCATAGCGCCCGGCCTGTTCGATCAAGGCAGGGTCGGCGTCCGGGATGGTCTTGAGGTGGATATAGCCACGAAACTCATGCACTTCGCGCAACTGCCGGGCGACCTCGACCAGTTGTTCCATGGTGTAGTCGGCCGAGCGGATGATGCCCGAACTCAGAAACAGCCCGCTGACGCAGTTGCGACGGTAGAAATCCAGGGTCAGGGCGACCACTTCTTCGGGGTTGAAGCGTGCGCGCGGGACATCGCTGGAGCGTCGGTTGACGCAATACTGGCAGTCGTAGAGGCAAAAGTTGGTCAGCAGGATTTTCAATAACGAAACGCAACGCCCGTCAGGCGTGTAGCTGTGGCAGATACCCATGCCATTGGTCGAGCCCAGCCCGTTCTTGCCCTGCGAGCTGCGCTTGGGCGCACCGCTGCTGGCGCACGAGGCGTCGTACTTGGCGGCGTCGGCCAGGATGCTCAGCTTGTCGATCAACTGCATGGCAATAACCCGATACTGTTTTTATGTACAGTATCGGGCTTTGAGCCATTGCTCAAGTACCGTTTGCCGCGTGGTCAGTGCTGGTAAGCCGCTACATAATGGCGATTGACGGTGACGCAGTCGGCATACAGTTTCAGCGACTGGCGGTATTCATTACCGGTGCCGGGCTGGGTGCCGGTGAAACCGGACACATCGGGCGCCACTTCCCAGGGCGTGCTGAAATCACGCTCATCGATAAAGTCCAGATTCGCCACAAAGTTGCCTGCAGCGTGTTGAAGGTAATCATCCTCAGGCGGTGTCGACATATCGTTAGTCCCTTAAATTGAAAGGCGTTGAAAAAGGAGTGTCGCGAACGACCCGGTAAGGATAGTTGCCGAGCCACAATTGCCAGCCGGGAGCGACCAATGGACCTGTTTACGAAAAATTCCGATTGGCGACAGGCCTTGAGTTAATTAGAATTATTCTCATTACAAATCGTGACCTTCATTGATGGTGCCCCTGGCATGACTGACGCCGCACATTCCATGCAGCCTGGGCTGGACAGTTTTTATCGCGAACATCGCAGTTGGCTGGAATCGTGGCTGCGTCGGCGCCTGGGTAACGCCTGGGATGCGGCCGACCTGAGTCAGGAAACGTTCCTGCGCGTGCTGACCCGCCCACACAGCGAGCCGTTGGCCACGCTGCGCGAGCCCAGGGCTTATCTGGTCACGGTGGGCAAGCGGCTGTTGCTCAATCATCAGCGTCGCCGGCGTCTGGAGCAGGCTTATCTGGATGCACTGGGGTATCTGCCCGAGGCGGTGACGCCCTCGGCGGAGCAGCGCTGGATGGTGTTGCAGACCTTGCAGGCGCTGGACGATCTGCTCGATGGCTTGCCGCAGGCGGTGCGGCGGGCGTTTTTGTGGGCGCAGCTCGAAGGCCTGGATTATGCGCAGATCGCCGAGCGGCTGAATGTTTCGCAGCGTACGGTCAAGCGCTACATGGCCCAGGCCTATGAGCACTGCCTGATGGCTGAGCTATGAGCGCGGCCAGCCACGATCACGCCCGCCAGGTGGCGCATGCCGCCGCACGCTGGCTGGCACTGGTCGAGTCCGGCACCGCCAGCGCCGAGGACCGCGCCGGCTTGCAGCGCTGGCGTGAACAGTCGCCCAGCCATGAACAGATGTGGCAGAAGGCGCAGGGGCTGCGCCAGCGTTTTGCCGAGGTGCCGCCGCAACTGGCCATGGCCAGTCTCGACCGCCCGGCAGCCGACCCGCAGCGCCGGGTGCTGCTCAAGCGTGCTCTGCTGATCGCGGCAGTATTGCCCACCGGCTGGTTGCTCAGCCGCCAGTTACCCGTGGCTGCCTGGCGCGCCGACCTGCGCACCGGCACCGGCGAGCGCCGCACCGTGCGCCTGTCCGATGCCAGCCTGTTGCAGCTCAATACCGCCACGGCGGTGGATCTGGACTGGCACGCCGACAGCCATCGACTGTCGCTGATCGAGGGCGAGCTGGCGCTGAACATGGCCGACAACGTGCCAGCGGTGACGCTGCAGACGCGTTTGGGGCAAGTGATCGCCACAGGTGCCGAGTTATGTATTCGTCAGGACGCCGGGCGTTGCCGGGTGTCGGTGTCGCGCGGGCAGGTCGAGTTACTGCCATTGGCCGGCGCGTCAATGCGCCTGCACCGTGGCCAGCGCGCCTCACTCAGCCCGCAAGGCATTGGTTCGGTAGAGCGTTTCGACGCGCAACAGCCGGATTGGCGAACCGGGGTACTGACCGTCGAAAACCGGCCGCTGGGCAGCTTTCTCACGGAACTGAGTCGTTACCGGCCAGGCGTGCTGCGCTGGGAGCCAAGCCTGGAAGCGCTTAACGTGACCGGTGCGTTTCGCCTTGACGATACCGACCGCATTCTGCAACTGCTGGCCGCCAGCCTGCCGCTACAGGTGCAGACCCGCACGCGCTACTGGGTCACGCTGGTGCCGCGGGCGCGCGTCGGGTGATCAGCTTATCCCAGCTTTGAAGTGACATAGATCAGGCGCACTGCCGCCAGGCTGATGGCCTCGGCATCGTCGCGCACTGTCTCGATCTGCAGCCGGTCCGGAACATCCTCAGGGCTGTGCCGGGTATCGAGCAATTGGGTCATCAGGTACAACTGCTGGGTCATGTCGTGCAGGCTGGCATGCAGGCGGGCAATAACCCTGCTGAGGTCGGACTCTACCGGTGTAATAACACTGTCCTCGTTAGAGTGTTCCAGGCCAGTAACAACATAGGCCACATCAATACCTGCATCCGCTACCCGCGAAAGATAGTCGGCTCTTGGAAATCGGATGCCGCTTTCGTAGTTGCCCTGTGCGTTGGTTTCGACGCCGCCTATTGCGCCCAGCGCACTTTGTGAAAGCTTGAGGCGTATACGTTCCTGTTTCAGGCGCGGACCAATTCCTATCATCCGTTTGTCCTCAATAAAACATCCGTCCGAGGGTTGCCATGGCGGATTTAAATCCATTTCAGAATGAGCGAACACACCGGCTTCCTGCGAGGGGCGCCTGTTGATGGTCTATCCGAAAGTTCCCTGGCCATCACGTTGGCGAAGGTCAAGATACCTTAAATGGTGCGAGGAAAGCGGGGTGATTAGTACTTTTTTGTACTGAATTGAACAACGACTCTGTGATTTATTGCTGGTTTATTGTTCGGCCAAGTAAAAAAATGTTAATTGGCGCCATTAAAAACCGCCTGAATGCCCATATAGGCTCCTTTTGAGGGAGTACAGGCATTGCAGGCGGCGATTTTCTTCAAGGGCAGCTTGCAGTCGGCTGGCGTGCCCAGTTCTGTGCAGTGCGGGCAATATCATCTGCCAGACGGGCTACGGCGGCCTGATGAGCCAGGACCAGATTTTCCAGACCAATCCCTGCATTTTCACGGATCACACTGCTGCAGGTCAGGTTGGTGCGCGTGCTGCCGGCCGGGCCGTTGCGCATCCCCAGGTTCCACACCACATCGATCAAGGCATATTGGCCGGGCAGCGATTCAAAACGACGCACATCGGCGCGCAGCGACAGCAAGGGCTGGTTGCTGTCCTTGGGCAGGCCGGCCACATCGCGGCGGGCAAAGCGGCTTTCGAGTTGCGCGGTCAGGGCATCGTGGAACTCATCGCCCAGGGGCGCGCCCCAGCGTTCGGTGTCCAGAATCGCCAGGCTGCCGTCACCCTGACGGACCACCAGTGACGGCTGGTCGACCTGCACCGGCAGTTGCACCGCCTGCATTTCGAACTGGAACGGCGCCGGCGGGTTTTTGACCGCAGGGGCCGAGGCCAGCGGCGCGACCAGCGTGTAGTAATGCATCACCGGGGATGAGCAGGCCGCCAGCCCGAGGGCTGTGGCCAGGACGGCCAGTTTCAGGCGCAGGGTCATTGCTGTGGCTCCAGGTTCTTGGTACGCGAAGACGAGCTTTTGTACGAGGCGGGCGCAGCGTCGCTGCTGCGGCCACGGATCAACGCTTCAGGCTGGCGACCGAGGAAGTCGGTCAGTACCCGCATCGAGCGCGCCGCGCGCTGCACTTCGTCCATCGCCTGGCTCAGTTGCTGACGGCCGGGTGAGTCTTCGCCCAGCGTCTCGTTGGCCGTGGACAGGGTTTTTTCAGCCTGTTGCAAGGTGCCACGCATTTGCGGCAGGACGCTGGCGTTGACGATTTTCAAGGTCTTCTGCAATTCGCTCAGCGAGCCATTCAGGTTACCCGCCAGCTCATCGATGGGCAGGCGGCTGAGCTTGTCGACAAAGGCCTGCAGCTGTTCCTGCAGCTTGTCGAAGCTGCCAGGAACCGTCGGAATGTCCAGTGGGCGAGCCTTGGGGTCGAAGGCGACTTTCGGCGCCTTGGGGTCAAATTCCATGGCGATGTACAACTGGCCCGTCAGCAGGTTGCCGGTGCGCACCTGCGCGCGCAGGCCGTTGCTGATGAACGCGCCGAGAATGCGCGCCGATTGTTCTTCGTCACTTCCTGTACCGGCCAGTTGCTGCAATTTGGATTCGGCAGCGCCGAGACGTTTGGGATAGATCACGGCACCCACGACGCCCGGGAAGGTTTTGGTATCGCCGTCGTAATCGAGGTCGACCGACACGACCTTGCCGATATTGACGCCCAGAAAGTCCACCGGCGCGTTGACCGCCAGGCCGCGCAGCGACTGCTTGAAGCGCATGCGGATGTAACGCGGCTCACCATCGGGCGGCGCGAGGGCAGCGGCCTGGTCGTCGAAAATCCGGAATTCGGCGTTTTCATCGGCAGGCTTGGCGTCCGGGCTCCAGTTCGGCTCACGGAAGGCGATGCCGCCAGAGACGATCGAGGCCAGCGACTGGGTATTGATCTTCAACCCGGCCGCTCCCACGCTGACGTCAACGCCGCTGGCATTCCAGAAGCGGGTGTCGGTGGTGATGTACTTGTCATTGGGTGAGCTGATGAAGATCTGGATGTCCACGCCCTTGCCGTCGTCGGACAGGTTGTAGCCCACCACCTGGCCGACCTGGATGCGCCGGTAGTAAATCGGCGAGCCGATGTCCAGCGAGCCCAGATCGTCGGTGTGCAACATGAAGCGCTTGCCTTTCTCGCCGAAGGTCACCGGCGGCGGGGTTTCCAGGCCGACGAATTCGTTCTTGGTCTGCTCGGCACTGCCGGCATCGGCACCGATGAACGCCCCTGAAAGCAAGGTGTCCACGCCGGACACGCCGTGCGCACCGATACGCGGGCGCACGACCCAGTACTGGCTGTCGACACGGGTGAATGGGCCGGCACTGTTATTGAGTTCGATGGTGGTCTTTACATGGCTGCGGTCTTCGCTCAACTCGATGGCGGTGACCATGCCGATCACCACGTTCTTGTACTTGACCTGGGTCTTGTTGGCTTCCAGGCCCTCGGCGGTCTGGAAACTGACGGTGATCTTCGGCCCGATGTTGAGCCAGTCATGCACGGCCATCGACAGGCCGATCAGCGCGGCAACAATGGGCACCAGCCAGACCAGCGAGATGCGCACCCGGCGCGGTTTGATCTCGGGGCTGGCCAGCGCGGCGGCGTTCACAGGGGGGGTGTTGTCAGGCATCTTCAACCTCTGCATCCCAGATAAGCCGGGGATCGAAACTCATGGCGGCGAACATCGTCATCACCACAACCAAACCAAAAAACAGAATGCCGATGCGCGGCTCGATGGTGCTGAGCTCGCGAAACTGCACAAGAGAGGCGACCAGTGCCACCACCAGTACATCGAGCATTGACCAATAGCCGATCAACTCGATAAAGCGATACAGCCGCGTGCGCTCGACCATGGCCCAGCGACTGCGGCGCTGGCAGGTGATCAGCAACATGCCAAGCACCGCGAACTTGATACAGGGCACCACCACGCTGGCGATGAAGATCAGCAGGGCAATATCCCAGGAGCCGCTGTGAACGAACTCGATCACGCCACTCATGATGGTGTTTTCGCTGCTGTTGCCCAGCAGCGTGGTGTACATCACCGGCAGGGCATTGGCCGGAACGTAGAAGATCAGCCCGGCAATCAGAAAGGCCCAGGTGCGCACCAGGCTGTTGGGTTTGCGCCGGTGTACGGCCGAGTCGCAGCGCGGGCAGCAATGCACATCTTCCGGGCACGCCTGGCCGCAGATATGGCACAGGCACAGCTTGTGCTGGTGGGCGTAGGGAATCTCGCTCATGACGGTTTCACCTGCAGCACATCCCAGAGCCTGCGAATGTTGCGGTTGGCAATCAGCAGGATCAGCACCATCAGCATCGCCATGGCCCACAGGCCGACGCCCGGATGGACATCGAGCATGCCCGACAACTTGATGATGGCCACCAGAATGCCGAGCATGCACACCTCCAGCATGCTCCACGGCCGCAAGTGCTCAAGGGCACGCATGCAGGCCTTGAAACCAGGCGCAATCACGCCGCGCTGGGCGTGCAGCAGCACCCAGAGCAGCAGGACGATTTGCAGCAGCGGGGCGAAGATGATCGACAGGCCGGCCACCAGGGCAATCAGGGTGATACGCCCTTGCGCCAGGGCCTCGACCGATTGCCACAGCGTCACTTCATTGCTCAGGCCCTTCATGCTGATGCTGATGACCGGAAAGATATTGGCCAGCACAAACAGCACGGCCGCAGCCACCGTCAGGGCCAGCCATTGCTCCAGCGACATGCGCTGGCCGCGCCCCAGCAGGGCGCGGCAACGCAGGCAATAGGCCGACTCGCCGGCGCGCAGGGGCGCAATTTCATACAGCGAGTCGCAATGCTCGCAGATGATCAGACCCGGCGGTTGATCGTGGGGGGCTTCAGTACTCATCGAGTGCGGTAAGTGCAAATCCTGAACGGTAAATGAAAAGGCACAGGAAGATACCTTGTTGAGGCGACGACGGCTTGTATTTATGCGTTTCGATACCAAGCCGATACGTTGAAGAATGGACCCCCGGGACACGGTGATGTTCATGCGTCACGACGCCATATTTTGGGCCTTTGCGGCGCGGGATGCCAGAGGCGCGGACTCCGCCGGGCGGTTTGCAATACCACTGGTGAAATATTTGATTACACGATGGCAACCGGCCGCTGAACGGCCTTGCGCCCTGTACAGGCCGCTCCGGGCTGCATTCGGCAGGCCGCACTGGCTGCCTGCGACACCTTTACGCACCCCTCGAATCCGCGGCCGGGAGTGCTAGACTCGCCGCCTCTTCATTCAGGCAGGAGCAGTTCGACGTGCGCAAGAGGGTATTGATGATGGCAGTGCTGGCACTGGCCGGATGCGACGCAGGCAAGCCTCAGCCACCGGCTCGCGAAGCCGCCAGTGCGCCTGTTCAGGCAGCAGAGGTCAAGCAGCCGAAGTGGTACATCCAGATGAACACGCGCGAGGCGGTCAGCGACACCAGCGCCTGGCTGCTCGAGCGCAGCTACGCGCCGGTGATCGTCAACATCGACGGCAAGCAGCAGATCCTGCTGGGCCCTTACGAGTCCGAGGATCAGGCTAAAACGCAATTGACGGCCTTGCAGGCCAAGGTCGCCAAGTCCCACCGTTTTGCTGAACCGGGTGTGGTGAATCGCGCGTTGTAATGGCGCGATTCCCCCGATGGCTTAGCGACGACCCAGCAGCAGGCCTACCACCAGGCCAAAACCTGCCGAGATGGCCACCGTCTGCCAAGGATGACCACCGATGTACGTCTCGGTGGCTTCGACCACCGGACGGGTGCGCTCGCGCACGCTGGTGATCGACTCGGCGGCCTGCTTGAGTTTGACGCTCAGTTGCTCGCGCAGGTTTTCCGCTTCTTCGCCGACCAGTGAGGCGCTGTCCTTGAGCAGCTTGTCGGACTCTTCGATCAGCGCCTGCAGCTCGCTGAAGGTCTGGTCCTTGATCTGGTCAGTGAGGTTCTGTTCGGTTCTTTTGCGGGCCATGGTGTTTTCCTTTCAGTTGATGGCGATGACCAATGGAGTATGCGGCCGTCGGAAAAGTTGCAACCTTTTTCCCGCATATCAAGCGGCACCGGTGATGCGCGGTGTAAGATTGTCGCCGGTTTTTGTAAGAGGTCACCGTCATGAGTTTCAATCTCGCCAACCGTCCCCTGGCCGAACGTGCCGAACTGGAAGATGAAAAGTCTCGCCTGTTCGATCTGTGGCAAAGCAACCTGGGCAAGGCCAAGAGTGAAGCGGCACGCCTGATCGGCGAGCGCTCCAAACGCAAGGGCAAGTGGTCCGAATGGGCCCGCGCAGAGCTGGATAACCTCAGCCCGCCGGAATTCGCCAACATGGTGCGCAGCGAACTCAATCGCCTGGTGGCCGCTTCTCGCTGACGCTACCAGCTGCCACTTCCACTGTTGCCGGCGCTGCCCGGCAGCCTCAAGGTGCCGCTGCTGCTGAAGCGCTGGGTGCCGAACAGTCCGCCGGCCAGTTTGCCATGCAGGGTATAGGGCATCGCGTCCACCGCTTGCCCTTGCGCCAGGCCCAGCGCCTGGCGCAGCGCGGAAAACGCCGAGATGCTCACCGGCACCACCAGCACGGTTTCGCCAAACCGGCCGACGCTGCCGCGCTGGTCGCTGACGCCGGCGGCCAGTAATCGCTCATTGACCTCCAGTCGCAAGGCCACGCCATCGTATTCGATGGCCGTGTCGTTGGGATTCTGTACCCGCAGTTTCACCGCCATGCGCACCTCCAGTCCCTGGCCCGGCAAGGCCTCGATGCCCACCACATCGATCAGCAACGGATCGCGGTCGGGCAGCAGGGCGCAAGCGCCCAGCAGCAAGGGCAGGGTGACAAGCAGCAGGCGGGCAATATGACGCAGCATGGCGGGCTCCAGATCCGGTTCACAGGATCAGACCCCGGTGCCGCGCAGATATTCGCCTGGCAGGCTGCGCGCCGCCCGGTGGACTACCCTCAAGGCGATCATGATGGCCTTGGGAGAAACAATCATGTCGAGCAAAACCCTTCACGACCCTGTTGTCATCGTCAGTGCGGCGCGCACGCCCATGGGCGGCTTTCAGGGCGACCTGCGCAGCCTGAGTGCCACCCGGCTGGGCAGCGCGGCGATTGCTGCCTGCGTGGAGCGTGCCGGTATCGACCCGCGGGCGGTCGAAGAAGTGCTGTTCGGCTGCGTGCTGCCGGCAGGCCTTGGCCAGGCTCCGGCCCGGCAGGCGGCGCTGGGCGCAGGCCTTGAGGTGGCCACTCGCTGCACCACGGTGAACAAGATGTGCGGCTCGGGCATGCAGACCGTGATTCAGGCCCATGACCTGCTGCTGGCCGGCAGCGCCCGGGTGGTGGTCGCCGGAGGCATGGAGAGCATGTCCAATGCGCCTTACTTGCTGGACCGGGCACGGGACGGCTACCGCATGGGGCATGGCCGGGTGCTGGACCATATGTTCTATGACGGCCTTGAAGATGCCTTCGAGCCCGGCCGGCTGATGGGCACCTACGCCGAAGAGTGTGCGCAGGCCGGTGGCTTCAGCCGCGAAGACCAGGATGCCTTCGCACTGGCTTCGTTGAGTCGCGCCCAAGAGGCGATTGCCCAGGGCTGGTTCGAGACCGAAATCGTTCCGGTCGAGGTCACTGTCGGCAAACAGCAGCAAACCATTGCTCACGATGAGCAGCCGCCCAAGGCGCGACCGGACAGGATTGCGACCCTCAAGCCGGCCTTTCGTGAAGGCGGGACTGTTACCGCCGCCAATGCCAGTTCGATTTCCGATGGCGCGGCGGCCTTGCTGTTGATGCGCCGTTCGCACGCCGAACAGCTGGGTCTCACGCCCTTGGCGATTATCCACGGGCACGCAGCCTATGCCGACCGGCCAGGGCTGTTCACCACCGCGCCGATCGGAGCGATTCGCGCACTGTGGGCCAAAACCGGCTGGCAGGCGGATGATGTCGACCTGTTCGAGATCAATGAGGCCTTTGCCGTGGTCACTCTGGTCGCCATGAGTCAATTAGGATTGCCTCACGACAAGGTCAACATTCATGGCGGTGCCTGTGCGCTGGGTCATCCGGTCGGCGCCTCCGGGGCGCGTATTCTGGTGACCTTGTTATCGGCATTGCGGCGCAGGCAACTCAAGCGTGGGGTGGCGGCCATTTGCATTGGCGGCGGTGAGGCAACGGCGATGGCTGTCGAGCTGGTTTACTGATTGGCGTTTTAATAAGGATAAAAATCAATGAGTTACGGTGAAATTCTGACAGAGGTGCGTGGCCGGGTAGCGCTGATTACCCTCAATCGCCCCAAGGCGCTGAATGCCTTGAATGCCCGTTTGATCGATGAACTGAATCAGGCCCTGAACGATTTCGAGGCCGACCCGCAGATTGGCTGCATCTTACTGACCGGCTCCGACAAGGCGTTTGCCGCTGGCGCCGATATCAAGGAAATGGCCGAACTGAGCTACCCGCAGATTTACCTGGATGACCTGTTTGTCGAAAGCGACAGGATTGCCGCCAGACGCAAGCCGATGATCGCGGCCGTGGCCGGTTTTGCCCTGGGTGGCGGTTGCGAGCTGGCACTGATGTGCGATTTCATCCTGGCGGCGGACAACGCCCGTTTCGGTCAGCCGGAAATCAACCTGGGCGTGTTGCCGGGCATGGGCGGTACCCAGCGTCTGACCCGCGCCGTTGGCAAGGCCAAGGCCATGGACCTGTGCCTGACCGGGCGCTTGATGGATGCCCACGAAGCCGAACGCGCCGGGCTGGTGGCGCGGGTGCTGGCACCTGAACGGTTGCTGGAGGAGGCCATGGCGGCGGCAGCGCTGATTGCCGAAAAATCCCTGCCCGTGGCCATGATGGTCAAGGAGAGCGTTAACCGCGCCTTCGAGGTCAGCCTGGCCGAAGGCATTCGCTTTGAACGCCGGGTCTTTCATGCAGTGTTCGCCAGCCACGATCAGAAAGAGGGTATGGCCGCCTTTATCGACAAGCGACCGCCGCTGTTCAAGGGACGCTAGGGTCGAGCCGCGCCTGATACCGGTTTTCGCCGTGGTACTGGCGAAAGAACTCCTTGAGCGTGATGCACCGCCCAGGGTGGATCAGGCACAGGTTGTCAGGCGTACGGGCATATTCCAGGGCCAGTTGCCGTTGCTGCTCGGGCGTCAGCCCCAGGTAACCGTCGGCGTCCGTGCGGCCCTCGAACAGAAAGTGCTCGGGATCCAGCCGCGACAGGTATTCAAGCCCGGGTTGCGCCATGCGCACGATGTACCACAGGCACCGGGCCGGTGTGGTGCCTTGAGGAGGCAGGCGCAGGTCGTGCAGGTCTTGCAAGTTAACCGTCGCAAGGGCAGCCTGGCCAATCTGCAGCCCGGTGATGCTTGTGGCGGTAATGGCCTGAGGTTCGATATGCAGGCTGCCCCGACCCTGCAACGTCAGCGGTCCGCTGGACTGGATGCGCAATACCTGCCCGCTGTGTACGGCGAGGTTCCCAGGCTGCAGCGCCTGGTCGTCCAGCCACCAGCGCGTGGCCGTTTCACTGGGCGCCGGCGCAAGCGGGGCGTAGATCAGCGGGCGGTCAGGGTCGTTATCCAGATAGCCGATCTGCACGCGGCAACCGGCCTGCAACGCTTGCGCCGTCAACGCCTGGCTGCGCACCACGAATGCCGGTGGCCAGCGATCGTTCGCAGGCGGTTCTGTTTGTCGGTCCATCGTTTGCAAGTGCAGTGTTTGCCGGTCCAGTGTTTGCCAGTCCAGGCGAATCGGCAGGCAGCCTTGAGGGTCGATGTCGCTGCCCATCAAGGTGGCCGCGTGCAAACCGTAGATTGAAGGCTTCGGGTGACGCAGCGTCGGCCGGAACGGTTCGGTCCAGGGGATCACGCCGAAGCGGTTGCGATAGCCTGCGTCGAACCGGTCATCGGGCAGCGAGTCCGCCAGTGGGGCGGCAGACAAGATCCTGATGATGGCCGCGACATCGTGCGGGTCATGGCCTTCAAAAGCCTCGGGCTGTTTGCCGGCGTGACGAATCCAGGTCAGCAGCCAATGGTCGTTGAAGCGCGGTTCGGGATGCCCGAGCACCTGCACGACCTGACCGCAGCGCAGGCTCGGCAACCGGCTGCAGCCGCTTGTCTGGCGCCGCTCGATGCGCAGGCGCTGGAGCTGGCGTGCACTGCGCTGGCGTTGCCAGGTACTGATAGCGTCTTGTGCCGGCATGCCTGAAACCTTGGGGTAAGCCTGATTATCGGCCCGTTTGCCGTCCTGTTCGTCTTGAGGTGAATGGCCGTCGATGGCGGGCGGCAGCAGCGCCTCCGGGTGCAAGGATGTAAAAGGCTGGGCCGGTTGCAGGCTCAACGATTCGGCCAGGTGGCTGATCTGCTCGTGCGTCGGGTCTTCGGCGCGGCCCATCAGGTACAAGGCACCAGAACGTTCCGCAAAGCTGGCGCAATCATCGGCAAACACCCAGTGCTGGCCGTCGAAGCGAAAGTGAATGCCTTCCTCTTCGCACAGGCGTTGCAGCAGGTGCAGGTCACTCTCGTGATGCTGCACACACAATGGGCGAGGCGGGTAGACGCCGCACAAGGGCTCAAAGCGATAGTGCGTTGCGTCCAGGCCACGTTCGCGCAGCAGGTGTTCGATCAGTTGCGGCACGCTCAGGTTCAGGAACACTTGCTGGCGACGCGGCTGTGCCAACCGTTGCAGGCGCGGCCACAGGCTGAGCCGGTAGTGGCTCAGGCAGGTGCCGGCATACACCTGGCTGGCACTGCCGATTTCACCGTGTATGCCGGCGTGGCTCGGGTCCGGCTTGAGGCAGGCGCTGCGTTGCAGCAGGGCGCTGAAATCAAGGTGCGGGTCGCGGCTGATCAGGTCGATATCGAAGCGCCAGGTTTCATTGAGCGCCTCGCGGCCAGTGAAACCGACCACCTGCAGGTCCGATTGGCAGTCGGCAATCGCCAGGGTTATCGACCTGGGTTGATCGTGTGGCATTCGCGGGCTCTCTCTCCATGAGTTTCAAAGCTGCGAAGGGTACGGAATGCCACGGCGCAAAAGCAGGCCTGTCCGGTTTTTCAGAAATGGACTACAGCTTTGGGCGCCTCAGGTGTAATTGTCCTACACGCGAAACGTGCGCCCCCAAGAGGGGTTTCATCTGCGCTGCGGGCGTATAGAATGCACGCCCTGTGTCCGGCACGTTTCGGACAATCCCTTTTTCAATACCCTGACCGTATGCGGCCGGGGCGCCAGCGAATCAAGAGAGCAGACATGGGCGCACAGTGGAAAGTCAAACATAAAGAAGCAGCTGCCAACGCCAAGGGCAAGATTTTCGGCAAGCTGTCCAAAGAGATCATGGTCGCTGCACGCGCCGGTGCCGATCCTGAAATGAACTCGCGCCTGCGCCTGGTCGTCGAGCAAGCCAAGAAAGCCTCGATGCCGCGCGACACCCTGGAGCGGGCCATCAAGAAGGGCGCAGGCCTGTTAGGCGAAACGGTCAGCTTCGAGCGTGTGACCTACGAAGGCTTTGCTCCGCACCAGGTGCCGGTGATCGTCGAGTGCCTGACCGACAACGTCAACCGCACCGTCGCGCAAATTCGCGTGCTGTTCCGCAAGGGCCAGTTGGGCGCTTCGGGTTCGGTGGCCTGGGACTTCCTGTACCAAGGCATGATCGAGGCGGTGGCTGACAAGCCGGGCCTGGACGCCGAAGAAGCCGCCATCGAAGCCGGCGCCCAGGACTGCGAAGCCGGCGAAGACGGCACCGTGCTGTTCCTGACCGAGCCCACCGACGTCGACGCCGTGTGCAAGGCGCTGCCTGATCAAGGCTTTACCGTGCAGTCGGTGCAACTGGGCTACCGCCCGAAAAACCCGGTCGAAGGCCTGAGCGAAGAGCAACTGGCCGAGGTCGAGGCGTTCCTTGAAGCCATCGACGAAAACGACGATGTGCAGAACATGTACGTCGGCCTGGCAGGCTGACGATATCGCTCGTTACGCCAGCAACTGGCTGTAAACCTCCTGCATCGCGGGCCGCATTCGAACATCGGCCTGCATGCAGCGTTCGGCCAGCGCTTGCAGGTGCGGCTGAGCCGCACGCTCGGGGCAACGCTGCAGCAACTCGCTGAGTAAAATCCCGAAGGCCCGTGTCTCGATTCGCTCCAGTGCGCCGGCCGCCTGGCTTGACGGGTGAAAGGACGCGGCGCCGAAATCGCCCAGCAGGCACTCGCCGTTGCTCTGCCAGACAATGTTATGGCCATACAGATCGCCATGGGTCATGCCTTGCGCGTGCAGATGCGCGGTGACCGAGGCGATGCCGCGGGCCAGTTGCAGCAGCGCTGACAGCGTCAGGCGGGTGTCGGCGGGGTAGATGTCGCGAGTGCAGGATTCCAGGCTCGGCGGACCTGCCAGATTGGCAAAGGCAGGATCGATCAGCCCCATCACCAGCCCGCGACGCGCCTCGGGATGCTGGGCGACTTCACCCACTACCTCGATCAGTTGCCGATGCGTACCGGCCTTGATGCACGCCTGCATTTCATCCAGTGGCGAGCCATCACTGGTCAGTTCGCCCTTGTACAGCTTGATCGCCACCGCACGTTCAGTGCTGCCGTTGCGCCAGACCCCTTGCTGAATCACCCCGGAAGCCCCTTCGCCCAGGCGTTGACGCACCTCAAGTCGGGCCCAGTCGATCTGGCGGCTGGCTTCGATGGCAGGGCTGACGCTGAACGGGTTGCCGGAATGCGCCAGCCACGCCAGTGCCGGCAGGTCCAGCAGCCAGTCGGGCAGCTCGCTCAACTGGTTTGAGGCAATACGCAGCAGTTCAAGCTGGTGACAGTTGGCCAGGCTGTCCGGCAGGCGGGTCAAGCGGTTGCCGGCCAGCATCAGCTTTTGCAACGCCCGGCATTCGCCCAGTGCGTCTGGCAGTGTCTCGATGCGGTTGTCCGTCAGGATCAGCCAGCGCAAATTGCGCGGCAGTGCCTCGGCGGGCACATGCTGTATGCGGTTGGCCTTGAAGCCGATCATGCGCAACTGCGTGCACTTGCCCAGGCAGGCGGGCAGTTCGGTGAAGCGGTTGTCAGAGACAAACAGCACTTGCAGGTGCTTGAGGCGGTAAAGGTCGTCGGGCAGGCGGCTCAGGGCATTACCGCTCAGGTTAAGCACCTTGAGCGAGTCGGCCAGGTCGAAAATTTCAGCCGGAAAGGTTTCCAGGCCGCAGCCCAGGTCCAGGCGTTGGATGCCGGCCAGCTTGCCGGCGCGCAGATCTGCAAGGGTGTGCATGTGAAGAGGAGGCCATTGATCGGACGGGTGCGCATGATAAGCGCATTGGCTGTTCAGTGGTGCGCCTCAAGCCAGCGCGGCATCAGCCGAGACAGCGTTCGACCCAGCCTTGCACCCTTGCCAGCGTCGGCGCGGTGCCGGTGTACAGAATGCGGTAGATGATCGGGGCCACCACGCCGTCGATGAGGTCTTCTGCCTCGGGGCAGGCTTCGCCGCGGGCCTGGGCACGCTCGAGGATGACCTCCAGTTGCCCGCGCACGATGGCCACGCATTTGCCGGAGCACGCGCTGCTGGCGATTACGTCATGCAGCATTTCCCGACCCGGCGTCGATGACATGTCTTCCAGGTACAGCTCGCTCCAGACCAGCAGGTCGTCACGCAGGTTGCCCTGGTCGATCGGCGCGTCCGGGCGCACATGCTCCATGGCTGCATCGGCCAGCAGGTGGGTGAGGTCGCCCCAGCGACGATAAATGGTCGAGGGCGTAACACCTGCGCGGGCGGCAATCATCGGCACGCTGAGGTTTGCACGCTCGTGTTCTTGCAGCAGATCGCGAACCGCCTGATGGATCGATGCCTGTACCCGGGCGCTGCGTCCGCCGGTGCGGACGCTCTCTTTGATAGCCATATGTCGACCTTAACGCAAAGTATTTGCTTTAAGCTCTGAGCAGGTTCAGAGTTAAGGCTAATTTTAGGCTTTAATGAAACATTGCTGGAGAGTGTACTCATGTCCCTGACTTCGCATAACCCTGCGTCGCCACCGCCGGTCGTAGTGGGCAAGTCCAGTCTGGGCTTCCTGGCCTTTGTGCTGCTGTGCTTTTTTGCCGCGTCCAGCGCCCCGACTCCGCTGTACCCGTTGTATCAGCAGGCCTGGGGATTTTCGCCGGGCATGCTGGCACTGATTTTTGCGGTCTATGCCTTCAGCCTGCTGGCGGCCTTGCTCAGCTTCGGCGCGCTGTCGGATTACCTGGGGCGCCGGCCAGTGATCTTTGCAGCGCTGCTGGTGCAAGTGGTGGCGATGCTGTTGTTCATCTTCGCCAGTAATCCGGCCTGGCTGATCGGCGCAAGGCTGCTACAGGGCTTTGCCACAGGCATGGCCGCCAGTGCTCTTGGCGCTGCGATGCTCGATGGCGACCCGGTGCTGGGCGCGCTGGTCAACAGCATCGCGCCGATGTTCGGAATGGCGGCCGGTGCGCTGGGCACCGCCTTGCTGGTGATCCAGGCACCCTGGCCGTTGTTGCTGCCTTACGCGCTGCTGCTGGCGTGTTTCGTGTTCCAGGCCGGCTATCTATGGCGCTTGCCGGAAAGTGCCGCGCGCAGGCCTGGCGCGCTGGCGTCGTTACGGCCTTCGCTGCACGTGCCGTTGCGCGCTCGCGCGATGTTCTGGCGTGTGCTGCCGGTGGACATTGCCGCCTGGGCGCTGGGTGGTTTCTTTCTGTCCTTGAGCCCGTCGCTGCTGGCAGCCGCCACCGGTTCGCATTCGCCGCTGAACGGCGGGCTGGCGGTAGCGACGCTGACGCTGAGCGGTGCGATGTCGATTCTGGTGATGCGCAGCCGCGAGCCCGTGCAGGGCTTATGGGCAGGCGCAAGTTTTCTGCCCGTGGGCGTCATCGTGATTCTGCTGGCAGTGCAGGGCGGCTCGCTTGGCGTATTTCTGTTCGGCACGCTGATCGCCGGCATTGGCTTTGGTGCCGGCTTTCTCGGCGCCTTGCGTCTGCTGGTGCCGCTGGCCCGGCCCGAAGAGCGCGCCGGGCTGATGTCGACCTTTTATGTCGTCAGCTATCTGGCGTTCTGCCTGCCCGCCCTGGCCGCCGGATTTGCCTCACGCACCTTCGGGTTGATCGTCACCAGCAAGGTCTATGGCGCCTTGGTGATCCTGCTGGCGTTGCTGGCGCTGGCCAGCTTGTTGCGCCAGCGTGCTGGCGCCATAGCCGTTCAACGCAACACATGAACCAGGCGCGACAGGGTCGACAATACGTCGCGGCCCAGATGCTTCGAGCGCTGGCCTGACCAGCCGGTGACCGGATTCGGAGCGTTGTCATGGTCCTTGAAAGGCATTTCCAGGGTCAGCGAAAGGCATTTGTATTGTTCGCCCACGCTGTTGGCGGCCAACGCCATGTTGGCCTGGCCGGGAGCGCTGCGCGGGTAGCCATGGACGCTCTGGAAGTCCGGCGTGATCTGCTCCAGCGTGCTACGAAACAGCGCTTCAAGTTCAGCCTGTTGCGCGGTGTAGCCAGGATTACCTTCGCAGGCGGCGGTGAACACATAGGGAATCTCTTCGTCGCCATGCACATCGAGAAACAGGTCGACGCCGTAATGCGCCATCTGCTGCTGGATGAAGAACACTTCCGGGGTGTCCTGCGCATTGCTGTCCTGCCAGGCGCGGTTGAGGTCCTTGCCCGGCGCATTGGTGCGCAGATGGCCATGCCAGGCGCCATCGGGGTTCACGTTGGGAACCAGATACAGGTCGGCCGCGGCGAGCAATGTCTGCAGTTGCGCGTCATCGGTGCGCTGCAAATGCTCGATGACGCCTTCCATGAACCATTCGGCCATGTGCTCGCCAGGGTGTTGCTGGGCGATGATCCAGAGCTTGCGCTTGCCGGGCGCGCCGTCACCCTTGCGCAGTAATGGAATGGCCCGGCCCTCGACGCTTTGCCCGCTGGCCAGCAGTTCGCAGCCGGCGGCGTCCAGCGCCTGGGCAATAAGGGCGTCGTGACGTTCGCGGCTATAGGGTTCGAAGTAGGCAAACCAGGCGTGTGGCTGCTCGGCCTTGAAGGTAAAGCTCAGGGCCTGGCCGTCGAAGTTCGAGGCCACGCGAAACCAGTTCGTCTGATCGGTGGAGGCGACAGCGTTGTAGCCGCTCCACGCGTGTTTGTAGCTCGACTGACTGGCATTGCCCAGCCTGAAGGTGTACTCGACGCCAGGCGTCAGGCCGCTGGCCTTGAAGTGAAACCACTGAAAATGCGCGCTGCGGGTGTCGGGGCGGATGGCCAGTTCGATACGGGCCGGGTCGCTGGCATTGATGACGTCAATATTGCCGCTGTCGAAGTTGGCGCTGATGATCAGACTCACGGTGTCTCCCTGTGTGCGCAAGTGCCGGATAGAACATATGACACTTACTTTACAGAGGTTGCCCGCAGGGTTCTGTCATCAATCGGCCAACTATGGTCAGCTGAAAGCCTCGGCGGTCATCATCAGGCTGCAGACAAAGCCGGTGGCCAGGTACCAGCTCAGGTAGGCACGGCGCTTGCGCAGATGCCAGCCGGAAGCGCCCAGCAGTGCGGCCGGTGCCTGCAACTGGCGCCACAGGCGTTCGCTGGCCTGGAACGCGGCCAGATGAACAGGGCTGGCATCGAGCCAATGGCGAAACTCGATCCGCTGGCTGGCGGTCGCCGCCGGGCTTTGCAGGTGGATGTACCAGGCGTCGGCCTGATCGTGTGCAGCGAGCTGCGCATCGGTGTCCGACAGTGGGCGATGGGCGTGGCGCATCACGCGCAGCATGGCGCGCTCGACCTTGCTGGCATCGACACCCAGAAAATCGGCAATTTCTGTGTAGGACTGGCCTTCATGGCGACTGAGCAGGAAAATCTGTCGGGTACGCCGCGACAGCTTGCGTAACCGCCGGCTCAGTTCGAGGGTCTCAGCACTGGCTTGAGCCGTGGGCTGGGTGGCGAGGGGCAGTAAGGACGAGAGCTGGCTACTCATGATGTATCGCTCGCTGATCTTCCGTGGAGGAAGGCATCCTTGATTGAAGTGTGCCGTCCGTGATTTCGCTAGATTAGTGAGTTCGAGAATCATTCTCAAGCGAAAAACGTCAACAATTACCGGTTTTGATCAGGCCGCAAGACAAAATCTATAAGGCAGCCCGATATTGTTTTGCTATGATGCGCGCCATACGCAACACGTGCCGACTTCATTAGCCTGAAGCAGCGAGAAAAAACCAAAAAAAAGACCCGGCAAAAAGCCGGGTCAAAAACCGTGATTAGCCTGATGAGGAGATAATCCGGGAGTCGACCTAAGACTCCTGGGTTACCCGCCGGTCTCGCGACCAGCCAATGCAATAATAATCATTATCATTTGAGCGTCAAGCTCTTTTTTGCTCTCCTCTGAAATAAAAATTCCGTGCGCCCTCTCCAGAAGGGCCTGCTTGCGATTTTCCTGCCGTCAGCACTCTCCATTCCTTCGCTATCGATGACTACCGACCTGTCAGAAATGACATGGCCTGCAGCGTGGCCGCCTTGCGCTTATCAAATGCCGGAAAGCACGAAGGGGAGCCTGGGCTCCCCTTCAAGGTTTCTTTGTATGCTCTTTTTATTGTTCGGGGCGGTCTATTATTGTTTTTGGCGACCTTACCCGTTACCGCTTCTGGCGATCCCCATTCGGGATCAAGAGCAAACGTATTTTTTTGAGCGCTGACTCGCCTTCATCAATTGATCCAACCTGTCTTCCAGCTGCCTGTGCAGTCTTGTTGTTTTGCGACGGGTTGCGAGGGCAAAGCCCCGAAAAGCTGTCTACTCCAAAAAAATCTGTTGGCTGCGCCTCTGTCCGTGTTGTTCTTGTTATGTCAGAGCCGTTACGTCTTGTTTTTATTGGTTTGCTGCGATTTCTTGTTCTTGTTGTACGAAATATATAGCAGGAGCCGTGCCAGGTTTTGCAAAGCCCCGTAAATCGGGCTTTTGGCCGAAATGCCACGTTCATGGCGGCCGGCTATCAACGCTGGAATGTTTCCGTGCTACCCGTTTTTCGTAATACTTTCGTGTAGGGTAACACTACGTGACAATGTGTCGCACTTTCTGCCCGACGAGCGCGGTGCTGTCAAGCGCGCAGCGATTCAATAGACCCAGACTTCGACCCGGCGGTTGCGAATCCGGCCGTCATCGGCCTCGTTGTTGGCCACCGGCATTTCTTCACCCAGGCCGATCACATCCCGCAGGATCACATCGTGGCGCAGCAACTCACGGCGCACCGCCATGGCCCGCAGTCGTGAGAGAAGGGTGGCGCGCTCCGGATCATCCTTGGCATCACCGAAACCGACCAGTGTCACCTGACGGTCCAGTTTGTCGTGGGCCTTGAGAAAGTCGACAACCCGCTGTACGTCGAACAGCGCCTTGTTGTCCAGCCGGGCGCTGCCCTGATCGAAGCGAAAGTTGATCGACAGCCGCTCGGCTTCACGGCTCAGCGCCTGATAGCCACCGGGCATCTGACCCGTCGGGCGCACCTTGATCGTCTGTACGCGCTGGGCCACAAAGCCGCTGTCGGCCACGATCGCCTGGCCTTCGGGGCTCTGTGCGAAATGCACCAGTGCCTGAGCCCAGGGCTGTTGCAGATGCGGCGGCACATACAGGTACAGCCGGCGTGAAAGTGGGTAATCTTCGGTGGCAATCAGTTCCAGGCTGGGCGGCATGGGCTGCGAGTCGCCATCGGCGATGGCCAGGGCGCGGGCGTGACGCACGTATGGCAGGCCGATAAAGCCAATGCCGTTGGGATCGCGGCTGACCTCGTCGGACAACTGTTCGCTGGACTCCAGGCGCCGCGCGTGCCCAGACAGGCTCTTGCCGTGCCGGCCGAGCACCAGTTCACGAAAAGTCTCCCAGGTGCCGGACTGATCGTCGCGGGCGTACAGCGTAATGCGCCCGGGCCTGCCGCCCAGTGTCTGCCAGTTGCTTATTTCGCCGCTGAAAATACGCGCCAGCGTGCGGGTGTCCAGATGCCGCAGAGGGTTGGAGGGATGCACGATCACCGCCACACCGTCGATGGCGATCACATGCTCGGCCTGCGCGCTGCGCAAGTCGCCGTAACCTGCCAGAGCCTGCAGCTCCTCTTCTTTTATAGGCCGTGAAGAAGCCGCAATATCGGTAAGTCCTTTTGCCAGCGCGGTAAAGCCGGTGCCTGAGCCGTGTGCAGCCACCGTCGCCTGATACAGCGTGCCGCTGACGTCGACACCCTGAACCTGCATCTCATTGACCGCAGCGCCAGGCAGGGTTTTTACATCATGCAGGCCGCGCTGGCGCATCAGCCCTTCGATCAAGGCCGGGCCCAATTGCGCATTAAGGGTGTTCGAGCCCTGCAGCCGCAGCACCGGAACCCGTGAATCAGCGGCGGCGTGGGCGGGCAGGGCACTGCCGAGCAGGAGTGCGCAAAGCAGAATACGCAGCATCTGCATCACCTTGAGTCATGAAAGGTGCCGGCAGAATAAGACACAAATATGACTGGGCGATGACGCTGCGGTTTAGCTCAACTCAAGCCAGATCGGCGCGTGGTCCGAGGGCTTTTCCATGCCGCGCAGGTCGTAATCGACGCCCGCCGTCTTGATCCGCGGTTGCAGGCCTTGCGAGGTCATGATCAGGTCGATGCGCAGACCGCGCTTGGGTTGGTCCTCGAAACCGCGACTGCGGTAGTCGAACCAGCTGAAGCGGTCATTCACCTCGGGGTGCAGGTAACGGAAGCTGTCGACCAGGCCCCAGTTCTTCAGTCGCGCCATCCACTCGCGCTCTTCGGGCAGGAAGCTGCATTTACCGGTTTTCAGCCAGCGCTTGGCGTTGTCGGCGCCAATGCCGATGTCGCAGTCCTCGGGCGAGATGTTGACGTCACCCATGACCACCAGCGGTTGGTCGTTACTGAAGCGGCTTTCCAGCAGTGCTTGCAAATCGTTATAGAAGCGTTGCTTGGCAGGAAATTTGGTCGGGTGGTCGCGGCTTTCGCCCTGTGGGAAATAGCCATTCATGATGGTCACCGGCTGGCCGTTGGCGTCCGCATACGTGCCCCAGATAAAGCGCTTCTGCGACTCGTCGTCATCACCCTCAAAGCCTTTATGCAGCGCCAGCGGCGCATTGCGCGACAGCAGGGCAACACCGTAATGGCCTTTCTGGCCGTGGAAGTGGACGTGGTAACCCAGGGCTTCGATCTCTGCCTGAGGAAACTGCTCGTCGGACACCTTGGTTTCCTGCAGGCCGATCACATCGGGCTGGTATTTCTCGATCAGCGCCGCCAGTTGATGCGGTCGGGCGCGCAGGCCATTGATGTTGAACGAGACGATTTTCATAACACGGCAATCCTGAAGCGAAAACGAGACCGCGATGCTAGCTGACCCGGCCATTTGCGGCCAGTCTGCAAGCGGTTATTACATCGCCATCAGATTTCCGGAACTGTCACGGATATCAAGGACTCTGAGCCTGTGCATGCCAGCTGCACATTTTTTGCACTGCCGCTAATACGAGGTTTTGCCGTATGCCTGAATCCACCGTTTCCCAGATCGATATCCGTCAGCTTGATAGCGGTTACTCGCGCGAGACCCGCAATCTGCTGTTTCAGGTCTACCGCAACGACCCGAACTTTGCCTATGTCTTCAACAACAAGCGCGCCGGCTATGAACAGCGGGTCAAGGCCACTGTCAACGCGCTGGTCAAGCAGCATTTCCTGCAAGACCTGCCGGCGCTGGGGCTGTTTGTCGAAGACCGTCTGGCGGGAGTTGCACTGATTGCACCACCGCAACGCCGCCTGGGCATCACCGAAAGCTGGGCCTGGCGCTTGCGCATGGTGCTCAGTACCGGACTGAGCTGCACCCAGCGTTATCTGGACTACTACAACGCCGTGCTGGCTTGCCTGCCTTCGCAAGCGGTGCACGTGCTGCCGTTGGTAGGGCTCGATCCGGCCTATCAGGGCCAGCGCATGGGCCAGCAATTGAGTGAGAAATTGTTGCAGACCCTGCATGAATGGTGCGCGGTGGACGAACATTCGCGAGGCGTAGTCCTCGACACCGGAAATCCCCGCTATCTTGAGTTCTATAAACAGCAGGGCTACGAAGAGATCGGTGAAGTAACGGTTGGCCCGATTCGTGAGCACGTGTTCTTTCATCCCAGCCCGCGGGCTGTGACTCACGCCACTACATGACCCAGCATGATATGACCCAGCATGATGAGTGCATGAGTGGTAAAACCCCGGCCTGATGCGCGGCACGCCCTCTCTGGACGGCGCCGCCATTGAGTCGTGTTAGCATTCGGACCCATGAAGCCTTTTAGAATATTCAGCAGTTTGTTTGTCCTGTCATTGAGTACCACGGTGCATGCCGAGGCGCGTTTACAGGTCAATGTCACGCCCGCCAACGCAGCGCTCAAGGAAAACGTCGAAGGTTACATCGGCAGTCTTGGCGAGCGCGATGCGCAGGCCCTGGAGCAGTTCAGTCTCGGTGCGGCGCAACAGGCCCGCACGGCGGCGCAGGCGCTGGGCTATTACCAGGCGCGGATCGACACTGAGGTCAAGGACGGCCAGCAGCCACAATTGATTATCCGTATCGAGCCCGGCGAGCCTGTGCGCCTGCGCAATGTCGTCGTGCGGGTCGAAGGCCCGGCGGCCTCGATGGCCGTGTTCAAGGTGCCCAAAAGCGCCGCACTGCAGCCGGGCCGGCCGCTCAACCATGGTCTTTATGAAGACGCCAAGAAGCTGATCCAGAACCAGGCTTCCCGCTATGGCTTTTTCAGCGGGCGTTTTACCCGCCAGCAGTTATCGGTCGACCCGCAGGGCGGCGTGGCCGACATCGATCTGGTCTACGACAGTGGCCCGCGCTACACCTTGGGCCAGGTGACGTTCAGTGGCGATACGCCGCTCGACCCCGACCTGCTCAAGCGCATGGTGCCGTTCAAGGAAAACACCCCTTACGATTCGCAGCTGATCGCTGACCTCAACCAGGCCATGCAGTCCAGCGGCTACTTCGAGGGCGTGCGCGTCGATGCCACGCCGACCACGGCGGTCGGTCAGGCGATTCCGGTCAACGTCCAGCTCGAAACCCGTAAGCCGCGCACCATGGGCCTGGGGCTGGGCTTTTCGACCGACGTCGGGCCGCGCGGCAAGGCCAACTGGACCCGCCACTGGGCTAACCCGCAAGGCCACAGTTATGGGTTTGAATCCGAGCTGTCGGCGCCCCGGCAGAATATCGGCCTGTGGTACGACATCCCGCTGGATCCGCCGCTGACCGACAAACTGCGTTTTGCCGGCGGCTATCAATACGAAGAAATTGCCGGCACCGACACCCTCAGCAAGCTGCTGACCCTGGGGCCTGAATGGCACAGCAAATTGCCCAGCGGCTGGGAGCGGGTGCTGTCGCTCAAGTGGCAGCGTGAGGAATACCGCCTGGGTGACGACTCGGGGCTGAGCACGCTGTTGATGCCGGGCGTGAGCTATTCGTTCTTGCGCAGCGATAACCGCATCGATCCGCAAAACGGTTATCGCCTGCAATTCGACGCGCAAGTGGCGGCCGAAGGTGCGCTGTCGGACACCAACCTGCTGCGCGGCAGTGCGCTGCTCAAGGGCTTGACCACGATAGGCCGCGGTCACCGCCTGTTGGGGCGGGTGCAGGTCGGCGGCAACTGGACCAATGGCTATTCGTCGATTCCGCCGTCGCTGCGCTTTTTCGCCGGTGGCGATCAAAGCGTGCGCGGCTATGACTACCAGACCCTGTCGCCGACCAACTCCGATGACGACCGCATTGGCGGGCGCTACATGGTCGCTGCCAGTGCCGAATACCAGTATTCGATTGCAGAAAAGTGGCGGCTGGCGACGTTCGTCGATCAGGGCAATGCCTTTAACAGCCTGGACATGCCCAGCCTGAAAACAGGCGTGGGCGTTGGTGTGCGCTGGGTGTCGCCGGTCGGGCCGATCCGCCTCGACCTGGCCCATCCGCTGGACGGCGATGGTGGCGTACGCCTGCACTTTTCCATGGGACCGGAATTATGAATGCCCGCCTCAAGCGTGGTCTGATCATCACCGCGGCCAGCTTGCTGGCCGTTCTTCTATTGATAAGCCTGACCCTGGCGGTTGTGCTGGGGACCCAGCGTGGCAGCCAATGGCTGCTTGATCGTGTGCCGGGCTTGCAGGTCGAACACTTCAGCGGCCATCTTGGCGGCAGTTGGCAAGCCGAACGATTGGTCTGGCAACAGGGCGAGCAGCGGGTGGCCATCGAAGCGCCGCAACTGAGCTGGTCGCCAGCCTGCCTGCTGCGCATGACGCTGTGCATCGAGAAGCTGCACACCGGGCAGGTCAGCCTGCAATTGCCGGCCAGTGAGCCGAGCGAGCCTGCCGGTCCCTTGACCTTGCCGGACCTGAACCTGCCGCTGACCATCGAAGTGCAGGACATCCAGATTGCCAGCCTGCAACTGGACGGCGTCGATCAACTGCAGGACCTGCAACTGGCCGCGCACTGGACGGCCGAAGGGCTGAAGATCGACCGGGTGTATTTGCAGCGCGATGAGTTGCATCTGGAGCTGGCCGGTTTGCTCACGCCCGGTGGCGACTGGCCGCTGAATCTGACCGGCCAGTTGCAACTGCCGGCTCAAGGCGAGCAGAAATGGGCCCTGGCGCTGGATGTTCAGGGTGAACTGCTCAAAACCTTGCAGCTCAAGGCGCAAAGCAGTGGTTATCTTGAGGGGCTGCTGACCGGCGAGTTGCAGCCGCTGGCAGACAACCTGCCGGCGCGTCTGAATCTGCTGGTCGACAGCTTCAAGGCTACGCCCGACCTGCCGGACACCCTGACCCTGAATAAACTCAACCTGGTGGCCGAGGGTGATCTGGCAGCCGGCTATCAATTGCAGGGCAACGCCAGCTTGCCGGCCGAGAAAGGCCCGGTGGCGCTGGTGTTGCGGGGCAAGGTCGATGCCAAGGGGGCCGAGATCGCTGCGCTGGACCTGACCGCCAGCGAAAAACAGCACCTGTCACTCAAGGGCACACTGGGCTGGGCAGAAGGCTTCAAGGCCGATGCCACGCTGGACTGGCTGGATTTCCCCTGGCACCGCCTGTACCCGGAGATTGCCGAGCCTGAGGTGAAGTTGCGCCAGTTCAAAGGGCTGGTGTCGTACACCGATGGCAAGTACCTGGGTAATTTCAATGCCAGGGCTGATGGTCCGGCGGGCGCTTTCACGCTACAGACCCCGTTCAGTGGCGACCTGCAATCGGTGTATCTGCCGCAGCTTGAACTGGTGGCGGGGCAGGGCAAGGCCAGCGGTTACCTGAACCTGAATTTTGCCGACGGCGTTGGCTGGGACACCGACCTGAAACTGAGCGCGCTGAACCCGGCGTTCTGGGTTGCAGAGCTGCCCGGTACGCTGGGCGGCCCGCTGCGCAGCAAAGGCAGTGTCAAGGGCGAGAAGCTCGATCTGCAAGCCGACCTCGACCTGACCGGCCGTTTGCGCGGTCAGCCGGCCGCATTGCAGGCCAAGGCTGCTGGCGACGGGCAGCAATGGAAGCTCGACACGCTGCTGGTGCGGCTGGGCGACAACCGCATTCAAGGCACTGGCAGCCTGGCGCAGCAACTGCGCGGGCAGCTTGATCTGGACCTGCCGCGCCTGGCGCAACTCTGGCCGGGCCTGCAAGGCGTGGTCAAGGGTCGCCTGGAGGCGGCCGGTACGCTGCAAGCGCCGCAAGGTCAACTGAACCTGCAAGGCAATGCTCTGGCTTTTCAGGACAATCGCCTGCAACGCCTGAGCCTGACCGGCAAGCTCGATCAGGCCCAGCGCGCGACCTTGAACCTGAAAGGCGACGGCATCCAGACCGGCGACACCCAGTTGGGTACGTTGTTGGTCGACGGGCAAGGCACGCTCAAGGCCCAACAGCTCAAGCTCGATTTGCAAGGCCCGTTGCTGAAGCTGGCGCTGGCACTGGATGGCGGTGTCGATAAAGACAACTGGCGCGGCCGGCTGGTCAGTGGCGACGTGCAGAGTGGCGGCCAGCGCTGGCGCTTGCAGGCGCCGGCACGCCTTGAGCGCCTGGCCAACGGCACAATCAATTTCGGCGCCCATTGCTTTGTGTCTGGCGGCTCCAGCCTGTGCGGTGAAAACCAGCGGCTGATGCCTGACCCGCGTCTGCGCTATCACCTGAAAAACTTCCCGCTCGACAGCCTGGCGCAATGGATGCCCAAGGATTTCGCCTGGAAAGGCCAGGTCAATGCCGATGTATCGCTCGATGTGCCGGCCGCCGGGCCCAGCGGCCAGATCAGCGTCGATGCCGGTGGCGGTACGTTGCGTATCCGCGACAAGCAGCAGTGGCTGGACTTTCCCTATAGCACGCTCAAGCTGACCAGCAGCCTGACGCCCAAGCGCATCGACTCGCGTCTGGAGTTCGACGGCAACCGCCTGGGTCGCCTGCTGCTCAATGCACGCATTGATCCGGTGGCGCGCGACAAACCGGTCACCGGCGACTTTACCTTGAGTGCCGTGGACATCTCGGTGGCGCGGCCGTTTGCGCCGATGGTCGAGACCCTTAATGGGCGCCTCAATGGCAGCGGGCGTATTTCCGGTAGCCTGCTGGCGCCGCAGGTCAACGGTAATCTGACCCTGTCGGGCGGTGAAGTGTCGGGGCCGGAACTGCCCATGCAATTGCAGGATTTGCGCCTGACCGCGCAAATTGCTGGCGAAAGCGTGCAACTGGACGGCGGCTGGAAAAGCGGCGCGACCGGGGTCGGCACCATTGGTGGGCAAGTGGCCTGGGGTAACGCGCTGGCGGTGGATATCCGCATCAAAGGCTCGCGTTTGCCAATTATCGTCGAGCCGTATGCGGAGCTTGAAGCCGCGCCGGACCTGGCGATTGCCATGCAGGGCGACCAGCTGAAAATCTCCGGCAACGTGCTGGTACCCAAGGGCAAGATCACCGTGCGCGAGCTGCCGCCTTCAACGGTCAAGGTGTCCGATGACACGGTGATCGTCGGTCAGCAGACCGAAGAGGGCAAGCCGCCAATGGCCATGGCCATGGACATCAATGTGCTGGTAGGCCAGGAGCAGCTGGCGTTTGCAGGGTTTGGCCTGACCGCCAACCTGGCCGGGCGGGTGCACATCGGTGACAACATGGACACCCGCGGCGAACTGAACCTCAACGACGGTCGCTACCGCGCCTATGGCCAGCGCCTGACCATACGCAAGGCGCGCTTGCTGTTTACCGGGCCGATCGACCAGCCGTATCTGGACATTGAAGCGATTCGCCAGGTCGACGAGGTGGTCGCGGGGATCCGCCTGACCGGCAGCGCCGATCAGCCGACCACCGAGGTGTTCTCCGAGCCGGCCATGAGTCAGGAGCAGGCATTGTCGTATCTGGTCATGGGGCGCCCGTTGGGCACCAACAGCGAAGACAACAATATGGTCGCCCAGGCCGCATTGGCCTTGGGTGTGGCGGGCAGTTCCGGGGCCACCGGCAAGCTGGCCAGCAACCTGGGCATCAAGGACTTCGAGCTGGACACCGCAGGTTCCGGTGACAAGACCAGCGTGGTAGCCAGTGGCAAAATCACCGAAAAGCTCAGCCTGCGCTATGGCGTCGGCGTGTTTGAGCCGGCCAATACCATCGCCCTGCGTTACATGCTCAGCAAGCGGGTGTATCTGGAAGCGGCCAGTGGCCTGGCCAGTTCGCTGGACATCTTCTACAAGAGGGACTTCTGACCGGCGGAGCTTGACGAGGGGTGAAAAGAGAAAGAACGGGCAGTCATTCGCGCTATATCGCGAAGCATTTTCATGCTTAACTGCCGGTTCTTTTTCTCCTCAAAAGGACTTCGCTTCATGGCTCAAGTAACCCTCAAAGGCAACCCGGTCAGCATTCAGGGCGAACTCCCGGCAGTCGGCAGCGCAGCTCCAGCCTTTACCCTGGTTGGCGCAGGCCTTGCCAATGTGTCCCTGACTGACTTTGCCGGTCAGCGCAAGGTGCTGAACATCTTCCCGAGCGTCGACACCCCAACCTGCGCCACCTCCGTGCGCACCTTCAATGCCCAGGCCAACAAAATCGCCAACACCGTCGTGCTGTGCGTTTCGGCTGACCTGCCGTTCGCCCAGGCGCGTTTCTGCGGTGCCGAAGGCCTGGAAAACGTCAAGAACCTGTCAACCTTCCGCAGCGCCGATTTCGCCAGCCAGTACGGTGTGGCCATCGCTGACGGCCCGCTGACCGGCCTGACCACCCGCGCCGTTGTGGTGCTGGACGAAAACGACAAAGTGCTGCACAGCGAGCTGGTGACCGAGATTGGTCAAGAACCTAATTATGAAGCCGCGCTGTCCGTTCTGAAGTAAGACCCCGCGTCCCTGAACGGCCTGTATTGTTCAGGCCGTTTTCGCTTGTGCCTCAAAAGCTTAACGAAGGTAAGCGCTTGGTAAAGGCGCTTTGCTTGTAACCCGTCTGTGCTTATTGTTCAGCCTCCGAACAAGCCCCACCTGCAATGGTTGATTTATTCATGCAATCGTCTGGTCCTCGTAACTCTCGTCGCTGGTTGATAAGTCTGCTGATCCTGTTGGCGATCATTGGCCTGTGCTGGTGGTTCTGGCCTGCCTCGACCGCGCAGAATACGGCGCAGGCCGGACGCCCCGGTGCGGCAGGCGGACCCGGTGCCGGCGCTCCCGGCCGTGGCGCCTCGCGCCCGGGCTTCGGCGCCTCGACCCAGGCGGTGCCGGTGCGTGTAGCGCCTGCCACCCAGGCGGACTTCCCCATCTATTACAAGGCGCTGGGCACCGTCACGGCGACCAACACCATCAATGTGCGCAGCCGGGTGGCGGGCGAGCTGGTCAAGATCCACTTCCAGGAAGGCCAGATGGTCAAGGCCGGCGACCTGCTGGCCGAGATCGACCCACGCACTTACCAGATTGCCCTGCAACAGGCTGAAGGCACGCTGGCGACCAATCAGGCATTGCTGAAAAATGCCCAGATCGACGTGCAGCGTTACCGCGGTCTGTTTGCCGAAGACAGCATCGCCAAGCAGACGCTGGACACCGCAGAGTCCCTGGTCAATCAGTACCAGGGCACGATCAAGACCAATCAGGCGGCCGTCAACGAGGCGCGCCTGAACCTGGACTTTACCCGCATCCGTGCGCCCATCGCCGGGCGAGTGGGCCTCAAGCAACTGGACATGGGCAACCTGGTGGCCGCCAATGACACCACCGCGCTGGTAGTGATCACCCAGACCCAGCCGATCTCGGTGAGCTTCACCTTGCCGGAAACCGAACTGCCACCGGTGATCAGCCGTTATCGCAGTGGCGATCAATTGCCGGTCGAAGCCTGGGATCGTGGCGACAAGAAGCAGCAGGCCACCGGCGTACTGGCGAGCCTCGACAACCAGATCGATGCCACCACCGGCACGCTGAAATTCAAGGCGCGTTTCGACAACCGCGACGAAGCCCTGCTGCCCAACCAGTTCGTCAACGTGCGCCTGCTGGCCAACACCCTCAAGCAGGCCGTGCTGGTGCCGACCGCCGCCATTCAGTTCGGCACCCAGGGCACCTTTGTCTATGCGCTGGACGGTGACAACAAGGTCAAGATCAGCAAGCTCAAGACCGGGCCTGGCAACGAGCAAGTCACCGTGGTGACCGAAGGCCTGGCCGCCGGCACCCAGGTTGTGCTTGAAGGCACCGACCGCCTGCGCGATGGCAGCGCCGTCGAAGTGGTCAGCGACAGCAAGGATGTGCCTGTAACGCCCGGTCAGAAATTGCAGGGCCAGCCAGCCAAGGGGCCTGACAGTTCGGCCGCCGCGAGCACCGCAGGCAAGACTCAAGCATGAATATGTCGCGTCTGTTCATCCTGCGCCCGGTCGCCACCACGCTGAGCATGCTCGCTCTGGTGCTGGCAGGCCTGATTGCCTACACCTTGCTGCCGGTTTCGGCGTTGCCGCAGGTGGATTACCCGACCATTCGGGTCATCACCCTGTACCCCGGCGCCAGCCCGCAAGTGATGACCAGCGCGGTAACCGCGCCTCTGGAGCGGCAATTCGGGCAGATGCCCGGGCTGACCCAGATGGCATCGACCAGTTCCGGTGGCGCCTCGGTGGTCACCTTGCGCTTCAGCCTGGACCTGGGCATGGATGTGGCCGAGCAGGAAGTACAGGCTGCGATCAATGCCGCCACCAACCTGCTGCCGACCGATTTGCCGGCGCCGCCGGTGTACAACAAGGTCAACCCGGCCGATACGCCGGTGCTGACCCTGGCAATCACCTCCAAAGTCATGCCGCTGCCGCAACTCAATGAGCTGGTCGACACGCGCATGGCGCAGAAGATCTCCCAGGTCAGCGGCGTCGGCATGGTCAGCATCGCCGGCGGTCAGCGCCAGGCGGTACGGATCAAGGTCAACCCGCAGGCGCTGGCGGCCAACAGCCTGAACCTGAGCGATGTGCGCAGCCTGATCAGCGCCTCCAACGTCAACCAGCCCAAAGGCAACTTCGACGGTCCGATCCGCACCTCGATGCTCGATGCCAACGACCAGCTCAAGTCGGCCGATGAATACGCCAACCTGATCCTGGCGTACAGCAACGGCGCACCGTTGCGCCTCAAGGACGTTGCGCAGATCACCGACGGTGCCGAAAACGATCGTCTCGCGGCCTGGGCCAACCAGAATCAGGCAGTACTGCTCAATATTCAGCGCCAGCCGGGTGCCAACGTCATTCAGGTGGTCGATGACATCAAGGCCATGTTGCCGAGCGTCACCGACAACCTGCCTGCCGGGCTGGATGTGATCGTGCTGACCGACCGCACGCAGACCATCCGTGCGGCGGTCACCGATGTGCAGCATGAGCTGGTGTTCGCCGTCATGCTGGTGGTGCTGGTCACCTTCGTATTCCTGCGCCGTATCAGCGCCACGATCATTCCGTCGATTGCCGTGCCGTTGTCGTTGATCGGCACCTTCGGGGTGATGTACCTGGCCGGTTTTTCGATCAACAACCTGACCTTGATGGCCCTGACCATCGCCACCGGTTTTGTGGTGGACGATGCGATTGTCATGCTGGAGAACATTTCCCGGCACATCGAGGAGGGCGCCACGCCGCTGCAGGCCGCCCTCAAAGGGGCGAAGCAGATCGGTTTCACCCTGATCTCGCTGACGCTTTCGTTGATTGCCGTATTGATTCCGCTGCTGTTCATGGCCGATGTGGTCGGCCGGCTGTTCCGCGAATTCGCCATTACCCTGGCCGTGGCAATCCTGATTTCCCTTGTGGTGTCGCTGACCCTGACGCCGATGATGTGCGCACGCCTGCTCAAGCGCGAACCCAAAGAAGAAGAGCAGGGCAGGTTCTACCGTGCCAGTGGCGCCTGGATCGACTGGCTGATCGAGGTGTATGCCGGCAAGCTGAAATGGGTATTGAAGCATCAGGCACTGACCCTGCTGGTGGCCATCGGCACCATGGCGCTGACCGTGGTGCTGTACATGGCCGTGCCGAAAGGCTTCTTCCCGGTGCAGGACACCGGGGTGATCCAGGGCATCAGCGAGGCGCCGCAGTCGGTGTCGTTTACCTCCATGAGCGAGCGTCAGCAAGCGCTGGCCGCGATCATTCTTCAGGATCCGGCGGTCGAAAGCCTGTCGTCCTACATTGGCGTGGACGGCGATAACGCGACCCTTAACAGCGGGCGCATGCTGATCAACCTCAAGTCGCACAAACTGCGTGACCTGACCGCCAGCCAGGTGATCCAGCGCCTGCAGCCGCAACTGGACCAACTGGCCGATATCCGCCTGTACTTGCAACCGGTGCAGGACCTGACCATCGAAGACCGCGTCAGCCGTACCCAGTACCAGTTCAGCCTGTCGTCGCCCGACGCCGATCTGCTCGGCGAGTGGAGCGAGCGCTTGCAGACGGCCTTGCAGCAACGCCCGGAACTCACCGATGTCGCCAGCGACCTGCAAGACAAGGGCCTGCAGGTGTACCTGGCCATCGACCGCGATGCTGCCAGCCGGCTGGGCGTCAGCGTTTCTGCAATCACCGATGCGCTTTACGACGCCTTTGGCCAGCGGCAGATTTCCACAATCTATACCCAGGCCAGTCAGTACCGGGTGGTGTTGCAATCGGCGTATGCCAATGAGCTGGGCCCGGCGGCGCTGGAGCAGATTCACGTCAAGACCAGCGATGACACGCAGGTCAAGCTGTCGAGCCTGGCGCGCATCGAGCAGCGTCAGGCGCAACTGGCAATCAGTCACCTCGGCCAGTTCCCGGCGGTGATGATGTCGTTCAACCTGGCGCCGGATGTGTCATTGGGTGCCGCGGTCGAAATCATCGAACAGGTGCAGAAAGACATCGGCATGCCGCTGGGCGTGCAGACCCGCTTCCAGGGCGCAGCCGAAGCCTTCCAGGCCTCGTTGTCCAGCACACTGCTGCTGGTGCTCGCCGCCGTGGTGACCATGTACATCGTGCTGGGCGTGCTCTACGAGAGCTACATTCACCCGATCACCATTCTCTCGACCTTGCCGTCCGCCGCCGTCGGCGCCTTGCTGGCATTGCTGCTGACCGGCAACGACCTGGGCATGATCGCCATTATCGGCATCATCCTGCTGATCGGCATCGTCAAGAAAAACGCCATCATGATGATCGACTTCGCCCTGGAGGCCGAGCGCAACCGTGGCATCGATCCGCACACGGCTATTTATGAAGCGGCTTTGCTGCGCTTCCGGCCGATCCTGATGACCACCCTGGCTGCATTGTTCGGTGCCGTGCCGCTGATGCTTGCAACGGGCTCCGGTGCCGAGCTGCGCCAGCCGCTGGGCCTGGTGATGGTGGGCGGGCTGTTGGTCAGCCAGGTGCTGACGCTGTTTACCACGCCGGTGATCTACCTGTACTTCGACCGGTTGGGACGGCGCTGGGGCCGCAAGCCTGAAACCACGCACACTGCACCACAGGTCGACGCATGAACCTGTCGGCACCTTTTATCAGTCGTCCGGTCGCCACCATGCTGCTCAGCATCGCGATCATGTTGCTGGGCGCGTTCAGCTTTCGCCTGCTGCCGGTGGCACCGTTGCCGAATATGGACTTTCCGGTGATCACCATCACCGCCAGCCTGGCCGGTGCCAGCCCGGAGATCATGGCCTCCAGCGTCGCCACGCCGCTGGAGCGCTCACTGGGGGTTATTGCTGGCGTGACCACGATGACCAGCAGTTCCAGTCAGGGCTCGACACGGGTCAACCTGGTGTTCGAGCAGGGTCGCGACATCAATGCCGCTGCCCGCGAAGTGCAGGCGGCCATCAACGCTGCGCGTAATTTGTTGCCCAGCGGCATGCGCAGCATGCCGACCTACAAGAAGGTCAATCCGTCGCAAATGCCGATCATGGTGCTGGCGCTGACCTCCGATGTCTTGAGCAAAGGCCAGCTCTACGACCTGGCGTCGACCATCCTCTCGCAAAGCCTGGCGCAGGTGCAGGGCGTGGGCGAGGTGCAGATCGGCGGCAGTTCGTTGCCGGCGGTGCGTATCGAACTGGAGCCGCACCTGCTGGAGCAATACGGCGTGTCGCTGGACGAAGTGCGCACCACCATCAGCAACGGCAACGTGCGCCGGCCCAAGGGCTTTGTCGAAACCGACCAGTTCAACTGGCAGATACAAGCCAACGATCAACTCGAAAAAGCCAAGGACTACGCGCCGCTGATCATCCGCTACCAGAATGGCGCTGCCTTGCGCCTCAGCGATGTGGCCAAGGTCAGCGATGCGGTGGAGAACCGCTACAACAGCGGTTTCTACAATGATCGCTCGGCGGTGCTGCTGGTCATCAACCGCCAGCCGGGCGCCAACATCATCCAGACCGTGCAGGACATCAAGGACCAGTTACCGGCCCTGCGTGCGGTGTTGCCGGCCAGCGTCAGCCTGGATGTCGGTCAGGACCGTTCGCCGGTGATCAAGGCCACGCTGCACGAGGCCGAGCTGACCCTGCTGATCGCCGTGGTGCTGGTGATCATGGTGGTGTTCCTGTTTCTGGGTAACCTGCGCGCCTCGCTGATTCCGACCCTGGCGGTGCCAGTGTCGTTGATCGGTACCTTCGCGGTGATGCACCTGTGCGGGTTTTCGTTGAACAACCTGTCGCTGATGGCACTGATCCTCGCCACGGGGCTGGTGGTCGACGATGCCATTGTGGTGCTGGAGAACATTACCCGGCACATCGATGAGGGCAAGTCGCCGATGCAGGCGGCTTACATCGGCGCCAAGGAAGTGGGCTTCACGCTGCTGTCGATGAACGTGTCGCTGGTCGCGGTGTTTATTTCCATTCTGTTCATGGGCGGGCTGGTGGAAAACCTGTTCCGCGAGTTTTCGATCACCCTGTCGGTGGCGATCCTGGTGTCGCTGGTGGTCTCGCTGACCCTGACGCCGATGCTCTGCGGACGCTGGCTCAAGCCGCAGGCCGAGCATGAGCGCAACGCCATGCAGCGCTGGAGCGACCGCATCAACGAGCGCATGGTCGCCGGCTACGATCGCAGCCTGGGCTGGGTGTTGCGCCATCCGCGCCTGACCCTGGTCAGCCTGTTGGTCACCATCGCGGTCAATATCGCCTTGTACGTGATGGTGCCCAAGACCTTCCTGCCGCAGCAGGACACCGGGCAGATCATGGGTTTCATTCGTGGTGATGACGGCCTGTCGTTCACGGTCATGCAGCCGAAGATGGAAGTCTTTCGCCGCTCGATGCTGGCCGACCCTGCCGTGCAAAGCGTGGCGGGCTTTATCGGCGGCAGCGGCGGCACCAACAATGCGTTCATGATCGTGCGCCTCAAGCCGCTCAGCGAGCGCAAGCTGTCTGCTGAAAAAATTGTCGAGCGGTTGCGCAAGAACCTGCCGCAGATTCCGGGTGGCCGGCTGTTCCTGCAGGCCGATCAGGACATCCAGCTTGGTGGCGTGCGCGATCAGGCCAGTTCGCAGTATCAATACGTGCTGCAAAGCGGCGATCTGGCCGGGCTGCGCGAGTGGTATCCCAAGGTAGTGGCGGCCTTTCGCAGCCTGCCGCAACTGACCGCCATCGATGCCCGCGAAGGACGCGGCGCGCCGCAGATCACCCTGATTGTCGACCGCGACCGGGCCAAGAGCCTGGGCATCGATATGCAGATGGTCACCGCCGTGCTGAACAACGCCTATAGCCAGCGTCAGGTGTCGACCATTTATGACGCCCTGAACCAGTACAAGGTGGTCATGGAGGTCAATACCAAGTACTCCCAGGACCCGAGCACCCTCGACCAGATCAAAGTGATCACCGCCAATGGCGACCGGGTGCCGCTGTCGACCATCGCCCATTATGAAAACAGCCTGGAAGATGACCGGGTGTCGCACGAGGGGCTGTTCGCTTCGGAGAATATCTCCTTCGACCTGGCCGAGGGCGTGACCCTGGATCAGGCCTCGGCGGCCATCGAGCGTGCGGTGGCGACAGTGGGCCTGCCGACCGAGATCATTTCAAAGATGGCCGGTACCGGCGATGCCTTTGCCGCCACCCAAAAAAGCCAGCCGTGGATGATTCTTGGTGCGCTGGTGCTGGTCTATCTGGTGTTGGGCATCTTGTACGAAAGCTATATCCACCCGTTGACCATTCTTTCGACCTTGCCATCGGCCGGCGTCGGGGCCTTGTTGAGCATCTTTGCCGTCGGCTCGGCCTTCAGCCTGATTTCCTTGCTGGGCCTGTTTTTGCTGATCGGCATCGTCAAGAAAAACGCCATCATGATGATCGACCTGGCGCTGCAACTGGAGCGGGAGCAGGGCATGAGCCCGCAGGAATCGATCCGCCGCGCGTGCCTGCAACGCCTGCGGCCGATTCTGATGACCACCATTGCCGCGATCCTTGGCGCCTTGCCGTTGCTGCTGGGCACCGCCGAAGGTTCGGAAATGCGCCAGCCGCTGGGCCTGACGATCATCGGCGGGCTGGTGTTCAGCCAGATTCTGACCCTTTACACCACCCCGGTGGTCTACCTCTACCTGGACAACCTGCGCCACCGTTTCAACCGCTGGCGTGGCGTGCGTACCGATGCTGCCCTGGAAACTCCGCTATGACCCATCGCCCGGCCACTTCCTCCACGCCACGCTGGCTGTTGCGCCCGTTAGCAGCAGGCCTGTGCGTCCTGCTGCTCGGTGCCTGTACGGTCGGGCCTGATTACCAGAAGCCGACATTCGACACCACCGCGCAGTTCAAGGCCGCTCAAGGCTGGCGCCAGGCCAACCCCAGCGATGCCTTGGCCCGCGGTGCCTGGTGGCAGATCTATCAGGATGCGCAACTCAATCAGCTTGTCGAACGGCTCAACAGCTCGAACCAGACGGTCGCGCAGTACGAGGCGCAGTACCGTCAGGCCCAGGCCCTGGTGCGCAGCTCCCGCGCTTCGCTGTTTCCAACCCTGGACCTGACCACCGGCAAGACCCGTTCGGCGCAAGGCACCGGCAGCAGCAGTTCGAGCCTGTCGAGCAGTAACAGCGGCATTCGCGATACGTACAACGCCCAATTGGGCGTGAGCTGGGAAGCCGACGTGTGGGGCAAGCTGCGCCGTGGGGTCGAGGCCGACAGCGCCAGCGCCGACGCCAGCCAGGCGGACCTGGCGGCCATGCGCCTGAGCCTGCAATCGGAGCTGGTGCAGAATTACCTGCAGCTGCGCGTCATCGACGAGCAAAAGCGCCTGCTCGAAGCCACCGTCAAGGCGTATGAGCGCTCCCTCAAGCTGACCCAGAACCAGTACCGTGCCGGCATTATTGGCCGCGAATCGGTGGCCCAGGCCCAGACCCAGCTTAAAAGCACCGAGGCTGATCTGATCGACCTGGCCTGGCAGCGCGCCCAGTACGAGAACGCGATTGCCGTGCTGATGGGCCTGTCGCCGGCAGAATTCAACCTGCAAGCCAGCACCGACATTCCGCAACTGCCGGCCATTCCGGTGGGCGTGCCGTCGACCCTGCTGGAGCGTCGCCCGGACATCGCCGCCGCCGAGCGTTCGGTCATGGCCGCCAACGCCAATATCGGGGTGGCCAAGGCCGCATTCTTTCCTGATCTGACCCTGAGCCTCAGCGGTGGCTACAGCAGCAGTGCGTTTTCCAGCTGGATCACCACCCCCAACCGTTTCTGGTCGGTCGGACCGCAACTGGCCCTGACCCTGTTCGATGCCGGCAAGCGTTCGGCCGAGGTCGATCGGGTCGAGGCGGTTTACGACCAGACCGTGGCCCAGTACCGGCAGACGGTGCTCAATGGCTTCCAGGAAGTGGAAAACTACATGGTCCAGCTCGAAGTCTACGAGCGCGAAGCCGCCGTACGCGATGAAGCCCTGGCCGCAGCGCGTGAGTCGATGCGCCTGACCGAGAACCAGTTCAAGGCCGGGCTGATCGACTACCTGGATGTGGTCAACGTGCAGGCCACCGCGCTGAGCAACGAACGCAGCGTGCTGAATGTGCTGCAAAGCCGGCTGGTCGCCAGCGTGCAACTGGTCGCGGCGCTGGGCGGTGGCTGGCAGGGCATAGAGGTGGCGAAGGACGAATAGCCGGTGCCTGCACAGGAATATTTATGGCTAACTGCCATATTTCTTCCGTGCGGCAGCACCAATTGCTCTGGATGAGAGTAGAATCCGCCCAATATGATTGGCATGGATGCGTTCACCGGTCCACGTCCTGAGGCATTCCAAGTTGATTGGCAGCTACATTCCTTCGCTGGTCATCATCTCCATTCTTGTCGCAATCCTGGCGTCCTATACCGCTCTGGACCTGGGTGGACGAGTCTCGTCCGCAAAAGGGCGCAGCGTCTATCTATGGATCGGCGGCGGCGCCCTCGCCATGGGCATCGGCATCTGGTCGATGCATTTCATCGGCATGCTGGCCTTCGTCCTGCCCATCAACCTGGGCTACGACCTGTTGATGACCGTTTGTTCATTGCTGATTGCCATGCTGTCTTCAGGGTTTGCCCTGTGGGTGGTCAGCCAGCCAGAGTTGCCGCCGCGCCAACTGGCGTTGGGCGCCTTGCTGATGGGGACGGGCATCAGTTGCATGCACTATCTGGGCATGGCGGCACTGCGCATGCAGCCGGGCATCGATTACGATCCGGGATTGTTCGGCCTTTCTTTGCTGATCGCGGTGGGCGCCTCGGCTGCTGCATTGTGGATCGCCTTTCACCTGCGTCAGAACACCCCGCATATCTTTCTGGCGCGCTGTGCAGCGGCGGTGGTCATGGGCTTCGCCATTGTCGGCATGCATTACACCGGCATGGCCGCTGCCAGTTTTGCAGGCGGCAGTTTCTGCGGCGCCTATGCCAGCGGCCTGCAGACGGACGGGCTGGACAAGTTGGTGCTGGTCACCACCCTGGCGGTGCTGACCATCGCGCTGCTGACCTCGATTCTCGATGCGCGCCTGGAAGCCCGAACCGCGATTCTGGCCAACTCCCTGTCCGAGGCCAACCGCGAACTGACTCATTTGGCCCTGCACGATACCCTGACCAGCCTGCCGAACCGGGTGCTGCTCTCGGACCGTATCGACCAGGCGATCAATACGGCGCAAGACAACAGCAGCGCCTTTGCCTTGATGTTCATGGACCTGGACGGTTTCAAACCGGTCAACGATGCCTTCGGCCACCATATTGGCGATCAACTGCTGCGTGATGTCGCGCTGCGCCTGCGCGGCAACCTGCACCGGCACGACACCCTGGCGCGCATCGGCGGCGATGAGTTTGTGCTGTTGATGGAGCTGAACGATGTCGACGAGGCGGTAACGGTGGCCTCGCGGCTGGTCAGTGTCGTGTCCCAGCCGTTTGAAGTGGGCGGCCATATGCTCCAGGTGTCGGTGAGCGTGGGGATCTGCCTGTACCCTGGTAACGGTCAGGACCAGCATGAGCTGTTGATGAACGCCGATGCAGCGATGTACCACGCCAAGGCCAATGGCAAGAATGGCTACAGCTTCTTCGAAGCGTCGATGAACACCGATGCGCGCAACCAGTTGCAATTGCTTCAGGAACTGCGAGTGGCAACCGCGGCCGGGCAGTTCTGTCTGCATTACCAGCCCAAGTTCGATGCCGTCAGTGGCATGGCCGTCGGTGCCGAAGCCTTGCTGCGCTGGAATCATCCGGAACGCGGCCTGTTGTCGCCCGACAAATTCATCGGCCTGGCAGAAAAGACCGGCTTGATCATTCCCATCGGCGAATGGGTGCTCGATGAGGCCTGCCAGCAGATGAGCCAGTGGATCGCGCAGGGTTACGGCCACTGGCGCATGGCGGTGAACCTCTCGGCGTTGCAGTTCTGTCATGCGGGGCTGGTCGATATCGTCCGCGATACCCTGGCGCGCCATGGCTTGCCGCCCAACTGCCTGACCCTGGAAATAACCGAAACCACCGCCATGAGCGATGCCGATGCCAGTATGGCGGTGCTCAACCAGCTCTCGCAGATGGGGGTTGACCTGTCTATCGATGACTTCGGCACCGGCTATTCCAGCCTGATGTACCTCAAGCGCCTGCCGGCCAATGAAATCAAGATCGACCGCGGCTTCGTTCGCGACCTTGAACACGACAGCGATGATGCGGCCATCGTTTCGGCCATCGTTGCCCTGGGCCAGGCCCTGGATTTGCGCATCGTTGCCGAAGGCGTTGAAACCGATGTGCAGCAGAACTTTCTGACCAGCCTGGGCTGCGACTCGCTACAAGGTTATCTGCTCGGCCATCCGCAACCGGCCGAGCGCTTCATGCAGGACATCCATGGCTCCGAGCAGCGTGTACAGGCCAGGAAGACGGCCATCATCGACGATGACGGCCAGCAATTTTCAATCTCCAGTCTTTGAATCGGTTACGAGAAAATAAATGGAAAAAGTTCTCCTCATTACTGGCGGCTCTCGCGGAATCGGCGCGGCCACGGCATTGGCGGCAGCAGCGCAAGGCTATCGAATCTGCATCAATTACCTGTCCGATCATGCCGCTGCCGAGCGGGTCTGCAGTCAGGTGCGGGCGCTGGGCGCGCAGGCCATTGCCGTGCAGGCCGATGTCAGCAACGAGGACGAAATCATTCGCCTGTATTCGCGCATTGACGCGGACCTGGGACGAATCACCCATCTGGTCAACAATGCCGCAACGGTTTCACATGCCTCCAGGGTCGAGGACATGTCGGAATTTCGCCTGCTCAAAGTGATGATGAGTAACGTGGTCGGCCCCATTTTGTGCAGCAAGCATGCATTGCTGCGCATGTCGCCGCGCCATGGCGGGCAGGGCGGCAGCATCGTCAACGTCGGCTCTGCCGCCGCACGCCTCGGGGCGGCGAATGAATACGTCGACTATGCAGCCTCCAAGGGCGCGATCGACAGCTTCACCCTCGGCCTGGCCAAAGAGGTAGCGCCAGACGGCATCCGCGTCAATGCCGTGCGCCCGGGGTATATCTTTACCGATTTTCATGTGCAGTCCGGTGATCCGTTCCGGGTCAGCAAGCTGGAAGGTGAACTGCCGATGCGCCGTGGCGGCACCCCTGAAGAAGTGGCCGAAGCAATCCTGTGGCTGTTGTCGGACAGGGCCTCGTACGCCACCGGCACCTTCATTGATCTGGCCGGCGGCAGATAGCACTCCGTGGGGCGGCCGCTGTCCAGATGCTCCGTACCAGAACTGTTAAGGATGATGGATGAGTACGTGGTGGCAGGAAGTGGTAACGACGCTGCAGTCGGAGTTTTCCGATATCACGGATGTGTCGCAGTTGACGCGGGTGACCGTGCGCTTGTCGATTGCGGCATTGCTTGGCGGTATTCTCGGCTTCGAGCGTGAACACCGCGGCAAGGCCGCCGGGGTGCGCACGCACATGCTGGTGTGCATGGGCGCTGCGCTGTTCGTGCTGGCGCCGCGCATGAGCGGTGCCGACGATGCGGCCCTGAGCCGGGTTATCCAGGGCATCGTGGCAGGCATCGGCTTTCTTGGTGCGGGCACTATTCTCAAGGAACACGCCAGAAATATTTCTCAGGTCAAGGGCCTGACGACCGCTGCCGGACTGTGGATGACCGCCGCCATCGGCGTGGCGGCGGGCATGGGCCGTGAAGCGACCGCTGTGCTCAGCACGATACTGGCGCTGGGCATTCTTAGCCTGGTTCCGCATGTGGTCGACCGCCATGAGCACAAGCACAAATCCGACGATGAATTGCCACCTGCAGACAAACAGACGCTACCGGCCAAGGACAGTCAGGAACTGCCCTGAGCCTTTAGCTGCTCAGAGCCTCGCTGGCGGCTCGTGGCTGGGCGGATCGCCAATTGGCGGTTGCGTACCGGGCGGGGTAATGGGCGGTGCATCGTCCGGCGGTGGGACCGGAAGCGGCGGCTCGTCGATGTTTGGATCCTCGGGTTCTGGCGGAATCGGGATATTCATGGGCGGACCTCCTTGGGGTTGGTCCTGTATTGGATAAGCATGCCCAGGTAAAATTCCGCGCAACTTGCCGGATCAGTCCACGGCGAGGACGTTTTGCGGCAACTGTTCGGCCTGCCACTGGTCACGGCCCTTGTGCTTGGCGACATACAGGAAGGCATCGGCGGCTTTGATCATACTCGCGGGCGTGACCTCTTCAAGCCGCGGGGCATTGACGCTCACCCCGGCGCTGGCGGTGACGTGGCCGGCGGGATGGTCTGCGTGTTCGATGCCCAGCGCGCGGATGGCTTCAAGCAGGTTGTCCGCCACCTGCGCCGCACCGGCCGGATCGGTGTCGGGCAGCAGGATGGTGAACTCCTCACCGCCATAGCGCACCGCCAGGTCGGTGGGGCGTTGCAAGGTATTCTGGATGGCCTGAGCCACCTGGCGCAGGCAGTCATCGCCCGCTGAGTGCCCGTAGCGGTCGTTGAAGCGCTTGAAATAGTCGACGTCGAGCATGATCAGCGCCAGGCGAGTGTTCTGCCGTCTGGCGCGCGCGACTTCTTCGCCCAGCACGATGTCCAGCCGGCGCCGGTTGCCCAGGCCGGTCAGGCTGTCGGTCAGGGCCATGTCCTGAACCTGGCGGTGCACGCGGCGCAGTTCGGTTTCCATGGCCATGCGAGCGCGCAATTGCTTGAGGATAATAACCCCGAATCCCACCAGGCCTGCAATCAACAGCAGCAGGATCAGCCCGGTCTTGATCAGGTCCAGGCGCCAGGGCGCAATGATCGAATCGCGTGAAATGCCTGCTTCGACCACCAGCGGATAGCGACTCAGCGCCCGGTAGCTATAGAGCCGGTGGGTGCCGTCGACAACCGCCTTGACCTGCGCGATGCCGGCATTCGACCACGGCAGGTAGCGGGTAAAGATTTCACTCTGTGCCAGGCTCTGGCCGATGGTTTTGGCAATGAAAGGCCGCCGGACCAGAATGTTGCCGTCGCGCATGGCCAGCACCAGCGCGCCCTTGTCGTCGATTTTGAAGTCGCCGTAATAATCGACGAAATAGCTGACCCGGACCGTGCCCAGCATAACCCCGGCAAAGGAGCCGTCCCGGTTGTTCAGGCGCCGTGAAACCGGAATGATCAACTCCTGAGTGGAGCGGCTGTTGACCACTTTGCTGATGCGCACATCACGGTCGGCGTGGGTGCGGTGGTAGATGAAGTAATCGCGGTCGGCGTTGTTGGCCGACTCGGGCGTGCCGAGCTTGTCGGTCAGGATCCACTTGCCGGTGGCGTCATAGATGAACAGCCCGTGCAACTGCGGCATGATCCGCGTCTGCTGGACCATCAACTGGTGCATGCGCGCAATGTCGATCCGGTCCAGGCCGTCGCCTTCGACCCGCTCGGCCAGCACCGAGGTCAGGATATCCACCTGGCGGATCGCATCTTCGGCGTGCTGCGCCGTGGCCTGGGCCAGGTTGGTGACCGAGTCTTCGGCCGAGGCAAAGGCCTGGCGATAATCGCGCCAGGCACGCCAGCCCTCAACAGTGAGAAAGGTCATGACCACCACCAGCATGAAGCTGACGGTCAGCCGGAACAGGGTGGCGGTGCGTTCACGGTCTGCTGCAAGCGGACGGTGCCGATCGTTGACGGATGATTGTTCGTGACTTCCCTGCATCAAACGGTTCTTCCTGCTTCCTGACATGGCGCGTTACATAAGGATATAGGCAGGCTGCCGGCCCGTGCTTGGGAAAAACACAGCATTTTTCAAACTGGCCGTTTTACCGGCTGCGCCTATGCTTGCCCAGCGTGCTGCGGCATGTGTCTGTACCGGCCATCAGGGTCAGGCTTGCCGGGGTAAAGCTTTGAACTTTCCCCAGGGCTGTCGTTCGGAATCTTTGCAGTCGGCACCGCAGGCCCGAGCCTGGCGGCTGTCGTTCAACCCATTCAAAGCAGTCAATGCTATGGACCGCACCGCCGCGTCCCAGGGGCGTAAGGAGTGATGCTCGATGAATGAACAGTCATACAGTCCGGATTCTCACGCTTTCGAAACCTCACCCAACACTGTGCAACTCCAAGGCCCGTTGTCTTTGACCCAGGCACTGCAGTTGCCGCGCATTGCCATCGAGGACGTTACGCCGGTGCTTGAAGGCGGCCAGTTCGCTGCCAAGGCGATCATTGGCCAGCCGGTAACGGTCACCGCCAAGGTCTATGCCGACGGCCACGACAAGCTGGCCGTCAGGCTGGACTGGCGCGCTGAAGGTGACACGCAGTGGCACAGCACGGCGCTGCATGAACTGGGCAATGACAGCTGGACCGGCGACTTCACGCCCGTCACCGTGGACCGCTATGTATTCCGCCTGCAAGCCTGGATCGACGTGTACGCCAGCTACCGTTATGAGCTGGATAAGAAGCACGGCGCCGGGGTGCCGATCGAGCTTGAGCTTGAAGAAGGCCGTATCCATTTGCAGCACGGCGCCGAGCGCAGCCAGGGTGAGTTGCGCCAGCAGATCGAACAGGTGCTGGCGCAACTGGAAGGCAAGGACACCCAGTCGCGTGTCGCCTTGTTATTGCACAGCGAAACCGCGGCCCTGATGGCGCAGGCCGATAACCACAGCTACCTGAGTGTGAGCCGCGAATACCCGCTTGAGGTCGAGCGTGAGCGCGCGCAATTTGCCAGTTGGTACGAGCTGTTCCCGCGTTCGATCACCGATGATCCCAACCGCCATGGCACCTTCAATGACGTGCATTCGCGGTTGCCGATGATCCGTGACATGGGCTTTGATGTGCTGTATTTCCCGCCCATCCACCCCATCGGCCGCGCCCATCGCAAGGGCCCGAACAACTCGTTGACTGCAGGCCCCGATGATCCGGGCAGCCCGTATGCCATCGGCAGCCCGGACGGCGGCCACGAGGCCATTCACCCGCAACTGGGCAGCCGCGAGGATTTTCGCGCGCTGGTCGCGGCCGCCGCCGAACACGGCTTGGAACTGGCGCTGGACTTTGCCATTCAGTGTTCCCAGGACCATCCGTGGCTCAAGGAGCATCCGGGCTGGTTCAGCTGGCGCCCGGACGGCACCATCCGCTATGCGGAAAACCCGCCAAAGAAATACCAGGACATCGTCAACGTCGACTTCTATGCGCCCGATGCCATTCCCGGCCTGTGGCTTGAGTTGCGCGACGTGATCGTGGGCTGGGTCGAGGAGGGGGTCAAGATCTTCCGCGTCGACAACCCGCACACCAAACCGCTGCCGTTCTGGCAGTGGCTGATCGACGATGTGCGTCGCAAGCACCCTGACGTGATGTTCCTGGCCGAGGCCTTCACCAAGCCTGCGATGATGGCGCGCCTGGGCAAGGTCGGTTATTCGCAGAGCTACACCTATTTCACCTGGCGCAACAACAAGGCCGAGCTGTCCGAATACCTCACCCAGCTCAATGAAGCGCCGTTGCGCGATTGCTACCGGCCGAACTTTTTCGTCAACACGCCGGACATCAATCCGCACTTCTTGCACAACAACGGGCGGCCGGGCTTTCTGATTCGCGCGGCACTGGCGACCATGGGCTCAGGCCTGTGGGGCATGTATTCGGGTTTCGAAATTTGCGAGTCGGCGCCGTTGCCGGGCAAGGAAGAATACCTGGACTCCGAGAAGTACCAGATCCGCGTCCGCGACTTCACCGCGCCCGGCAATATCATTGCCGAGATTGCCCAGCTCAACCGCATCCGCCGGCAAAACCCGGCCTTGCAGACTCACCTCGGGCTCAAGCTGTACACCGCCTGGAACGACAACATCCTCTACTTCGGCAAGCGCACCGCGGATGGCAGCAATTTCATTCTGGTCGCGGTCAGTCTTGATCCCCACAACGTGCAGGAAGCGCATTTCGAGCTGCCGCTGTGGGACATGGGCCTGCCCGACGATGCCCAGACCACAGGCGAAGACCTGATGACCGGCCACCGCTGGACCTGGTACGGCAAGACGCAGTGGATGCGCATCGACCCGCATTACCAGCCCTTCGGTATCTGGCGCATCAGCGCGACCTGATCACAGCCCGCCGGGAGATCGCCATGGCCAAGAAGCCCAGAAACGCCAGCTTCATCAACGACCCGCTCTGGTACAAGGACGCGGTGATCTATCAGGTGCACGTCAAGTCGTTCTTCGACTCCAATAACGACGGCATCGGCGACTTTCCCGGCCTGATCGCCAAGCTCGACTACATTGCCGAGCTGGGCGTGAATACCCTGTGGTTGCTGCCGTTCTATCCCTCGCCGCGCCGCGACGATGGCTACGACATTGCCGATTACCGCGCCGTGCACCCCGATTACGGGAGCATGGCCGATGCCAAGCGCTTTATCGCCGAGGCGCACAAGCGCGGGCTGCGGATCATCACCGAACTGGTCATCAACCACACCTCCGACCAGCACCCGTGGTTTCAGCGCGCACGCAATGCCAAAAAGGGCTCCAAGGCCCGCGACTTCTATGTGTGGTCCGACACCGATCAGAAGTATCAAGGCACGCGGATCATCTTTCTCGACACGGAAAAATCCAACTGGACCTGGGACCCGGTGGCCGGTCAGTATTTCTGGCACCGGTTTTATTCGCACCAGCCCGATCTCAATTTCGACAACCCGCAGGTGATGGAAGCGGTGCTGAGCGTCATGCGCTTCTGGCTCGACCTGGGCGTCGACGGTTTGCGCCTGGATGCCATCCCGTACCTGATCGAACGCGATGGCACCAATAACGAGAACCTGCCCGAGACCCATCAGGTGCTCAAGCGCATCCGCGCCGAGATCGATGCGCATTATCCCGACCGCATGCTGCTTGCCGAAGCCAACCAATGGCCTGAAGACACGCAGCTGTATTTTGGCGACAGCCAAGGCCCGGACGGCGACGAATGCCACATGGCGTTTCACTTTCCGCTGATGCCGCGCATGTACATGGCGCTGGCGCAGGAGGACCGCTTTCCGATCACCGATATCCTGCGCCAGACCCCGGAAATTCCGGCCAACTGCCAGTGGGCGATCTTTCTGCGCAACCACGATGAGTTGACCCTGGAAATGGTCACCAGCCGCGAGCGCGATTACCTGTGGAACCATTACGCCGCCGATCGCCGGGCGCGGATCAACCTCGGGATTCGCAGGCGTCTGGCGCCACTGGTGCAGCGCGACCGGCGCCGCGTCGAGCTGCTCAACAGCATGCTGCTGTCCATGCCGGGCACGCCGACCCTGTATTACGGCGACGAGCTGGGCATGGGCGACAACATCTATCTGGGCGACCGCGATGGCGTGCGCACGCCCATGCAATGGTCGATCGACCGTAACGGCGGCTTTTCCCGCGCCGACCCGGCCAGCCTGGTGCTGCCGCCGATCATGGACCCGCTGTATGGGTACCAGTCGATCAACGTCGAAACCCAGGATGCCGATCCGCATTCATTGCTGAACTGGACCCGGCGCATGCTGGCGGTGCGCAAGCAGCAAAAGGCCTTTGGCCGCGGCACGCTGCACATGCTGTCGCCAAGCAACCGCCGTATCCTTGCTTACATCCGTGAATACACCGACAGCGACGGCCGCACCGAGAGCATTTTGTGCGTGGCCAACATGTCCAGCGCATCCCAAGCGGCAGAGCTGGAACTGTCGGCCTATGCCGGCAGGGTGCCGGTCGAAATGCTCGGCGGCAGCGCCTTTCCGCCCATTGGCCAGCTCAATTACCTGCTGACCTTTACGCCTTATGGCTTTCATTGGTTTCTACTTGCAGCGGAGAATCAGATGCCCAGCTGGCACGTTGAACCGGCTCAAAGCATGCCGGACTTCCCGACCCTCGTTCTCAAGAAGCGCCTGGAAGAACTGCTCGAAGAGCCCCTGCGCGACATCATCGAGAACACCTCGCTGGCGGTTTATCTGCCCAAGCGGCGCTGGTTTGCCAGCAAGGACAAGCCTGTCGAAAGCGTGCACATCGCTTATGCAGTGCGCCTGAGCAATGGTGAGCGGCCCGTGCTGCTCAGCGAGATCGATGTGGTCGCAGGCGGTCAGCAAGAGCGCTATCAATTACCGATCGGATTGCTCGCCGAAGAAGATTTCAGCAGTGCGCTGCCGCAGCAACTGGCCTTGAGCCGCGTGCGTCGCGGGCCGCAGGTCGGCCTGATCACCGATGGCTTTACCCTGGAGCATTGCATCCGTGACGTGATCCAGGCCATGCAGACGCAGACGGTCATCGACACGATGAGCGCGCATGGCCAGCTGCGCTTCGAGGCCACTGAAAAGCTCGCACCGCTGGGGCTCGATCAACAGTCGCAGGTGCGTTATCTGTCGGCCGAGCAGTCCAACAGTTCGGTGGTGGTGGGCGATAGCCTGGTGTTGAAGATGATCCGCAAGGTCAGCGCCGGCATTCACCCGGAACTGGAAATGGGCGCTTACCTGACTGGCGCAGGCTACCAGTACATTTCGCCCTTGCTGGGCTCTCTGGTGCGGGTCGATGCCGACGGCCAGCCGCACCTGCTGATGATTGCCCAGGGCTACCTGAGCAATCAGGGCGATGCCTGGGAATGGACGCAGAACAATCTGGAGCGGGCGGTGCGCGATCAACTGGCGCACGGCACTCCGGGGCAGGATTCGTCTTACAACGCCCTGACCGAACTGGCCGATTTCTCGCGCAACCTTGGCCAGCGCCTGGGCGAGATGCACAAGGTCTTGGCAGCGCCCACCGACAACGCCGACTTTGCTGTGGAGAACACCACGGCCGATGAAGCTCTGGCCACGGCCAAACGGGTGCAGGCGCAGATCGATCGTGCCCTGAAATTGCTCGACCAGCGCAAGGACGGCCTGCAGGCGCAAGATCGCCAGTTGGTTGAAGAGCTGCTCGCACAGCATGAGCGCATCCAGGCGCACGTGCTGTCGCTGGCCAAGGCCTCCGAGGGCGGGCTGCGCATGCGCGTCCATGGTGATTTGCACCTGGGCCAGGTACTGGTCGTCAAGGGTGATGCCTACCTGATCGACTTTGAAGGCGAGCCGGTGCGTCCGTTGCAGGAACGCCGCGGCAAATACAGCCCGTTCAAGGATGTCGGCGGTGTATTGCGCTCTTTCGATTACGCGGCGGCCATGGCCGCGCGCAGCGCCCAGAGCGTCGACACCTCTCAGGAAGCGGTTGCCGCTCGCCAACAGGTCGCCGAGGCCTATCTGAGCCAGACCCGCGAGGCGTTTCTGGACGGTTACCGACACGCCAGTGCCGGCATCGCCCATGCCTGGAAAGACCCGAACGGGGAGCGCGCGGCACTGGAATTATTTACCCTTGAAAAAACCGCCTATGAAGTAATCTACGAAGCCGAGAACCGCCCGGACTGGTTGGCCGTGCCTTTGCAAGGCTTGCGTGGGTTGCTGCAATTGAACGATGGAGAGTCAACATGAATGTGCCTGATAAACGCGGCGCGGGCCGCCAACCACTGCCCGCTGTCGTCGACACGGACGCTTTGATCCGTGCCGAACACCGTGATCCGTTCTCCATCCTTGGCCCGCACGATGATGGCAACGGCGGGCAGATCATTCGAGCCTACCTGCCGGGTGCATTGAGTGTGCGGGTGCTGGCGCGTGGCAGCGAACAGGATCTGGGCGAGTTGCCCATGACCCAGATCCCCGGCTTTTTCGCCGGCCAGTTTGCCGAGGCGCAACCGTACCTGCTCAAGGTGCAATGGGCCGGCGGCGAGCAGATCACTGAAGACCCGTACAGCTACGGGCAATTGCTCGGCGAAATGGACATCTATCTGTTTTCCGAGGGCAATCACCGTGACCTTGGGCACTGCCTGGGCTCGCAATTGCAAACCGTCGATAACGTCCAGGGCGTGCGCTTTGCCGTCTGGGCGCCGAATGCCCGGCGGGTATCGGTAGTCGGCGATTTCAATAACTGGGACGGTCGCCGCCACCCGATGCGCCTGCTGCATTCTTCGGGTATCTGGGAAATCTTCGTACCACGCCTGCAGCCGGGCGAAAGGTACCAGTACGAAATCCTCGGCCAGCACGGCATTCTGCCGCTCAAATGCGACCCGGTGGCGCGGGCCACGACCTTGCCGCCCGAAACCGCTTCCAAAGTCGCCGGCCCCTTGCAGTTCGAATGGCAGGACCGCGAGTGGATGGAGGCACGCGGCGAGTTGCATGCGCCGTCTGCACCGTTGTCGATCTATGAGCTGCACGCGGGCTCATGGCAGATGGAGCAGAACGAAGACGGCACCGCCTGGCGTCAATACAACTGGCGCGAGCTGGCCGACCGGCTGATTCCGTATATCCATGAACTGGGCTTTACCCATATCGAGCTGATGCCGATCATGGAACACCCGTTCGGCGGCTCCTGGGGCTACCAGTTGCTGGCGCAGTTCGCCCCGACTGCACGCTATGGTTCGCCTGAGGATTTTGCTTTCTTCGTCAACGCCTGCCACCAGGCCAATATCGGTGTGATCCTCGACTGGGTGCCGGCGCATTTTCCGACCGATACCCACGGCCTGGCCGAGTTCGACGGCACCGCACTCTATGAGTACGGCAACCCGCATGAAGGCTTTCACCAGGACTGGAACACGCTGATCTACAACCTGGGCCGCACCGAGGTGCACGGTTTCATGCTGGCGTCGGGGTTGTTCTGGCTCAAGCATTTCCACATCGACGGCCTGCGCGTCGATGCGGTGGCCTCGATGCTCTACCGCGACTATTCGCGCAAGGCCGGCGAATGGGTACCGAACCGCTTTGGCGGCCGGGAAAACCTCGAAGCCATCGACTTTTTGCGCCACCTCAACGATGTTGTAGCCCTTGAGGCACCGGGCGCCCTGGTCATCGCTGAAGAATCCACCGCCTGGCCGGGCGTGACGCAAACCACCCAGCAGGGCGGTCTGGGCTTTGCCTACAAATGGAACATGGGCTGGATGCATGACTCGCTGCACTACATCCAGCAAGACCCGATCCACCGTGCCCATCACCACAACGAGCTGAGCTTTGGCCTGGTGTACGCTTGGTCGGAGCGTTTCATCCTGCCGATCTCCCACGATGAGGTGGTACACGGCAAGCGCTCGCTGATCGACAAGATGCCCGGCGACCGCTGGCAGAAATTTGCCAACCTGCGCGCCTACCTGACCTTCATGTGGGCGCACCCCGGCAAGAAGCTGCTGTTCATGGGCTGCGAGTTCGGCCAATGGCGAGAGTGGAACCACGATGAGCAACTGGACTGGTATCTGCTGCAGTACGCCGAGCACATCGGCGTGAAGAAACTGGTCGGCGACCTCAATCGTCTGTACCGCGAAGAAAAAGCCCTGCACGAACGCGACACCGAGCCGATGGGCTTCCAGTGGCTGATCGGTGACGACCACGCCAACAGCGTTTACGCCTGGTTGCGCTGGAGCAAGCAGGGCGAGCCATTGCTGGTGGTCTGCAACCTGACGCCAGTGCCTCGCGAAGGTTATCGCGTCGGTGTGCCGTTTGCCGGCGCATGGACCGAGTTGCTTAACAGCGACTCGGAAACCTATGCCGGCTCCAACCAGGGCAACGGCGGTGAAGTCCGCGCCACCGACGTCCATAGCCACGGCCAGGCCGCTTCGCTGCAACTCAACCTGCCGCCGCTGGCGGTGCTGATCCTCAAGCCTAAAGGCTAGGCGCCGACGGTTGTTCCCGGCGCGACAGCCACCAGGTCAGCGCCAGCGCCAGCCCTGACAACACGGCACTGTAGAAGAAGATCAACCCATAGCCCTGACCCAGGGCTATGGCACCCATCAACGGCCCGGCAATCGCCATGGCCAGATCGAAAAATACCGCATACGCGCTCAAGCCGGCCGACCGACTGGCGACCGGCACCCGCTTGATCGCCTCGACCCCCAGCGCTGGATAAACCAGCGACAGACCCAGGCCCGTCAGGCCCGCGCCAACCAGCGCAATGCCGGTGTTGGGTGCCAGCCACAACAGTGCCAGCCCGACGATTTCCACACCCATGCAGGCCATGGCGGCCAGAAAACCGCCCAGGCGATTGATCGCCCCGATGAACACCAGCCGCGAAACAATGAAGCAGACCCCGAACAGCGTCAGGCAGTACGCCGCACCTTCCCAGCCGCGGCTGATATAGAACAGGGTGATGAAGGTGGTCAGGGTGCCGTAGCCAATCGACGCCAGGGTCAACGCCAGGCCGAACGGTGACACGCGGCCGAACACCGACCAGTAAGGCATGCGCTCGCCCTTGATCACCGGCACCGAAGGTTTGTGGCGGATCAACAACAGGCCGGCGCCGGCCAGCAGAACCAGCGCGATGCCCAGGCTGTGAAAGCCGACTTCGCCGATCATCCACACGCCCAGTGGCGCGCCGATGGCGATGGCGCCGTAGGAAGCAATGCCATTCCAGGAAATCGAGCGGGCAGTGTGCTCGACGCCCACTTTGGCAATCGACCAACTGATGGTGCCGACTCCGATAAACCCCTGGGCTACGCCCATGAACAGCCGCGCGACGATCAACAGGGTCAGGCTGGCAGCGGGAAACGTTTCGCACAACGTGCCGATCAGGGTCAGTACGCCGCCGATTACAAAGCCCGCCAGCCCGTAGACGATGGCGCGCTTGCTGCCCAGGTTGTCGGTTATCCGTCCCGCAAAGGGGCGACTGATCAGTGTCGCCAGGTACTGCGCGCCAATCGCCAGTCCTGCTACCACGGCGCTGAAGCCTAACTGGTCATGAATGTAGCCGGGCAGGATGGCCACGGGCAGGCCGACGCACAGAAAAGCAATGAAGGTGTAGAGGACAATGCCGACGATTTGCAGGGTGATCGTCATGTTGCTGGGCGGGGTGACGGCAGAAGAGGGTCCTGATGGTTTGGAGCTCGAAGACATAAGACGGGTCCACAGGCGGTGGGGTAGGCGTGCCTCATGATGGCGCGTGATGACGGTAAATGAAAGCAGGCTATCTATTTAACCGGGCAGTTATTGCCGCTTCATGCCGAATAGTCATAGGATGACTGATAACAACCACAACAACAAAGGCGATTCCATGATCAAACCCCTCGTATTGGCCATTGCAGCAGGCCTGAGTGTCAGCGCCCAGGCGGCAACGTTTGCCTATATTTCCAGCCCTGCCGATGGCTTGATTTCGCAATATCGCCTCGATGAAAGCAATGGCGCACTGAGTCTGGTGGCCCAGACCAAGGCCGGTGAGCAGGTCAATCCGCTGGCCGCTGCGCATGATGGCAGCCGGCTCTATGCCGCCCTGCGGGCCAAACCGTACAAGGTCGTGGGCTATCGCATCGAGCCAGGCACTGGCCACTTGCAGGCGTTTTCCGAAGCGCCATTGGCCGACAGCCTGGCCTATCTGTCTCTGGACCGCAGTAACCGTTACCTGCTCGGGGCGTCCTACGGCGGCGATCTGCTCAGCGTACAGCCGGTTGACGCCACTCAGGCTGAGCAGATCAACACCTACAAGACCGGCCTGCATGCCCACTCGGCGCGCACCGACCTGAGCAACCGTTTCGTGTATGCCGGTAATCTGGGCGTCGATCAGGTGCTGCAATACCAGCTGGACAACAAACAGGGCCGCCTGACGCCGATCGGCAGTGGCCAGGTTACGGTGACGGCCAACAGCGGGCCACGCCATCTGGCGTTCTCGCCGAACGGCAAGTTCTTGTATGTGGTGGGTGAGATGAGCGGCACGGTGACCGGCTTCGCCATCGATCCAGCCAGCGGTGCGCTGACCCAGGTCAACCAGGCCGAAGGCATTCCCGAACGCTTGAAGCTCGCACATGGCGAAGTGCGCGATGCGCGCAACAACGACCTCAAGGACGACCCGACCCCACGCATCTGGGCCGCTGACATTCGGATCTCGCCGGATGGCCGCTTGCTGTTCATCAGCGAGCGCACCACCAGCACGGTGTCGGTGTTCAAGGTCGACGCCGGCAGTGGTCAGGTCAGTTACCTGAACAACTACCCCATGCAGGAAAAACAGCCACGCAACATCGCCGTGGCGCCAAGCGGGCGCTGGTTATTGGTAACCGGAGAAAAGAGTGGCACCGTCGGCAGCTATGCCATTGGTGCGGATGGCGCGTTGCAGCGGGTAGGCGAGGCGCCGTCAGGCAAAGGCGCGGTGTGGATCGAAATGGTCCAGGTGCCCGACGCCTGACGCCTGAAACGCCAACCCCGCCATGCAGGCGGGGTTGGCGTTGACTCAGAGGTATTGACTCAGAACGTAACGCCCTGGCTGCGCAGGTAGTCGTCGTAAGTGCCGCTGAAGTCGATCACGCCATCGGCGCTCAACTCGATGATGCGCGTGGCCAGCGACGACACGAACTCACGGTCATGGCTGACGAAGATCAGCGTGCCCGGATAGTTCTCCAGCGCCAGGTTCAGCGCCTCGATCGATTCCATGTCCAGGTGGTTGGTCGGTTCGTCCATCACCAGCACGTTGGGCTTTTGCAGGATCAGCTTGCCGAACAGCATGCGGCCTTGCTCACCACCGGAAATCACCTTCACCGACTTGAGAATCTCGTCGTTGGAGAACAGCATGCGGCCCAGCGTGCCGCGCACCAGTTGCTCGCCGCCTTGCGTCCATTGGCCCATCCAGTCGAACAGGGTGCTGTCGTCTTCGAAGTCGTGGGCGTGGTCCTGGGCGTAGTAGCCGATTTCCGCGGCATCGGTCCATTTTATGCTGCCGGCATCCGGGGTCAGCTCGCTGACCAGGGTACGCAGCAGGGTGGTCTTGCCGATACCGTTAGGACCGATGATCGCCACGCGCTCGCCGGCTTCAACGGTGAAGCTGAAGTCCTTGAACAAGGTCACGCCATCGAAGCCTTTGGCCATGCGCTCGACGACCACGGCCTGACGGTGCAGCTTCTTGGTCTGTTCGAAGCGGATGAACGGGCTGACGCGGCTCGAAGGCTTGACCTCGGCCAGCTGGATCTTGTCGATCTGCTTGGCACGCGAGGTGGCCTGCTTGGCTTTCGAGGCGTTCGCCGAGAAGCGGCTGACGAACGATTGCAGCTCGGAAATCTGCGCCTTCTTCTTGGCGTTGTCAGACAGCAACTGCTCACGCGACTGGGTCGCCACGGTCATGTACTCGTCGTAGTTGCCCGGGAACAGACGCAGCTCGCCGTAATCGAGGTCAGCCATGTGCGTGCACACGCTGTTCAGGAAGTGACGGTCGTGGGAAATGATGATCATCAGGCTGTTGCGCTGGGTCAGCACGTTTTCCAGCCAGCGAATCGTGTTGATGTCCAAGTGGTTGGTCGGTTCGTCGAGCAACAGCACTTCAGGATCCGAGAACAGTGCCTGGGCCAGCAGTACACGCAGTTTCCAGCCTGGCGACACTTCGCTCATCGGACCGTTATGCTGCTCGATGCCGATCCCCAGGCCCAACAGCAACTCACCGGCGCGCGATTCGGCGGTGTAGCCGTCCATCTCGGCGAAATCGGTTTCCAGCTCGGCCACGGCCATGCCGTCTTCTTCGGTCATTTCCGGCAGCGAGTAGATACGGTCGCGCTCGGCCTTGACCTTCCACAGCTCTTCATGACCCATGATCACCGTGTCGAGCACCGTGAACTCTTCATAGGCGAACTGATCCTGACGCAGCTTGCCGAGGCGCACGTTCGGCTCGAGCATCACCTGACCACCCGAAGGCTCCAGATCACCGCCCAGGATCTTCATGAAAGTGGATTTACCACAGCCGTTGGCGCCGATCAGGCCGTAACGGTTTCCGGCGCCAAACTTGACCGAGACGTTCTCGAACAAGGGTTTTGGGCCGAATTGCATGGTGATGTTAGCTGTAGAAATCAAGTGCTGGTCCTGTAAGGGTTTCGGGCGGGTGTTTCTGTGTCGCTGCCGGTCTTGGGCCAAATTTGGGCCAATCACACTCGAACTGCTAGCTTATCCAGCTCCCTCCAGTCAGAGGTAGAGCTGATCCATTTTGCGTAAGTGGAAAGCAGCATTTCGACGCTATGGCCCAGTTGGCTGGCAATGAATGCAGGATTCATCCCAGACATCAGGCACATGGTTGCATAGGTATGACGCGTGTCGTATTGGCGACGCTCGCGGATGCCAAGAGCTTGGAGCACAGGTTTGAGGTGGCGGATTGTAACACTTGGTTCCTGAATCCACATCCCGCCCCTGCTGGGCGGGAAAACGTAAGGGCTCTCAGGGTAGCCACCTTGCGATGACATTTTGCGCAGTGTCGCGATTCGTTTGGCCTGCGCGAGCGCGCCCATCGCCCTGGCATTCAGCAATACAACGCGATGGGTATTGGTTTTGGTCCTGTGCTCAGGCACCCGATCAACGATTATCCGCCGGATGGTCGCCGTCTTGCCTTCCAAATCGATATCTTGCCACTGCAGAGCCATCGCTTCGCCTGGCCGTAAGCCGGTGAAGAAAAGAAACTCAAAGAAGGCCGCGTAGATCTGCGCATACCGTATTGAGTTTTCGTAGAGGTAGGTAATTATCCTTTCTGCCTCCTCTCGCGTGTATGGGTCGACAACCCTCTTTGTTGCCTTGGGCTTATCCAGGGATAGCGTTGGGCTTTTCTCGATCAAGCCATCCAGCACCGCTGTCTTGAAGATGCTCGCCAGTTTTATTACGGCGTTGCGCTTTACGCCGGTTGACGCCCATTCCGTCTTGGCGATGATCGTCCGCAACATGGCAGGGGTTATCATGTCGATCCGGCGCAAGTTCAGCGTCGGCATCCAATACAGGTTGAGCGCGCTTTTGTAGTTGTCACGCGTGCCGGCAACGATGTGCCGGCTGTCGAGCCAAAGTTGGGCATACTCCCCAAAGCTAGGGATTTTGCCCTGCGCGGTCGCCGCAAGGTCGGAACTCGGAAAAAGCTCAGCATACTTTTCAAGATCCAGCAGGTCATGCTGGATCAGACTCACTACTTGATCGCGTAGACGACTGGCCGCTTTGATCCCTTGCGGTGTCGGGGCAAGGGCAAGAGTTTCCCGGCAGCGCTCACCGTTCCAAGTGAAACGGATTCGGATCGAGTCACCTCTGATTTCAAGTCCAAGGGGCAAACCCACAGGCTTTCGAGCCATTGCTCATATCTCCATCTGCTGTAAATAATGTTGCGGCCGCTGCGATTCCAAACGCCTTCCGGGATTTTTCCGCGCTGCCGTCTGGTCTGGAGGGCGCGAAGTGTTATCCCGAGAATTTCGGCCATACGCTCTTCGGTTACCTTGTCGGTTTCTGGCATCTCGACAGTGGAGGCTGGTTGGTTAAGTGCCATGGTTATCTCCGGGCCGCGCGCGGCGGCAGGTGAAACTGGTCAGTCGACCTATAGAGGGGAGGGGGGTTATTGCGGGGCGTTGAGCTTGCGCACGTCTTTCAGAAGTCGAGCATTGAGGTGGCCATCAGCGTCGCGCACTCGTACGAAAATCCGGTGCAGGGTGTCATTGCCGCCCAAGTCGCCCCACGCGTAGTAGCCGACCACGTTGTGCGGCATCCAAGTATCGGAGCTGGCGAGGTGTATAAGCACGGGGCTGCCAACCCCTGGAAGCATATCGCCGTCGACAGCCGGCAACTTCACCGCTTGGTCTGGCGAATGGCGGCGGTTCCACTTGGAAATTACGTCGAGGACGGCAGCGCGCTCGGTATCGCCACTGCCCATCCGATGTGCGGTCGCCGAGTAACCGCCGCAATAGCAAGCCAAGAAGGCTACAAAGCCTTCAAGCTTGTCGGTCGAGGCAGGCCGAGATACTGGCTGCTTCACCTGCTCTCCGCAAAACGGGCACGGTTTCAGTTCTTCGCTCATGACTTCGCGCCCTCGGCCAGTGCATTGCGAGCAACCGTGCCATCTTCGATAAAGTCTGGCTCTTCGCCATTCCACAGGATGTTCAGCGGCTCACCACTTACCGTGTCCCAGTTGCCACTTTCAAAGTGGTAGTGCTCGCGGTCGGCGTAGAACTTGAGCGCTGAACGTAGCCGCTCGACCTCGGCCTTGCTCGCGTCCAGATTTCGGCGCAGGTCAACTGCGTTCTGTGCGTATGCGGCCTTGTCGGCGTATGCGCTGGTCAGCTCGGCTTTGAGCTGGTCGCGCTCATCAGCAGCCGCAACCAGGGCACGGTCCATCGTTGCGCGTTCCTGAAGCAAGCAGGAGACGAGCGCGCTATCTACCAGATCAATCTTGCGTTCGAAGCGATCAGGTGCAGGTATGTGCGACCAAAGCAGACCCACTTCGCCCGGAGCGCCGTGCCAGATGCTTGCCAGGACTTCCGGTTCCCAGCCGAGCGCCGGCGGCTGCACCTGGTCAATCACAGCCAGCCCACGCCCAATGCTGACGTGTGCGCCGATCTGGACAAAGGGTTGGATCGGCTCAAGAGTCTGGCCGTCTGCTGCGCGCAGGGTTAGGGTGATGCGGGTGGGGGGAGGTTGTGTATACATAGGGGCACCTTATTTATCGTGGTCTATTGAAGCTGTAGGCGGGCGGTGTTAGATTTTCGTTATCAGCCTCCTGCGGAAAGAAACAGCTTTCCAGAGGTGGCAGAGTGGTTTATTGCACCGACCTGATAAGTCGGAGGCCGGGAAACCGGCCCACGGGTTCGACCCCCGTCCTCTCCGCAAAGCCCCTTCCAGCAATGGAGGGGGTTTTTTGGTTTTAATGGGCTAAGCTGCTACCGCCCTTCGCTCTTCTACCCTCCACGGATCATTAGCCTTGGCAAGTGCAGCCATTGGCGGCGGGCTGACGCTGTTGCCGCACATGTGCACCTGCTCGGTCTTTGTGAACTTGCGGCCATCAGCGCCTTTGTCGATGATGTAGTCCGCCGGGAAGCCCTGGGCGCGGTATAGCTCATGTGGCTGGAGCATCCGAAGGCAGATGTCGACGATCACATAGGGCGTGCCCTTGACCATGACGGTGACCAGCCCAAGTCGATCCTTGATCGTGATCGTTGGCGCGGGCTGTTCGCAGCCGCTCATGTTTTCGGTGCCGTAGTAGCTGATCAGGAATGCAGCCACTCTCAACGCACCGGCTTCATGCTCCGGCGATAGCTTCAGCTCGACCAGTGAGCTCTTGCCGCTGCCACCTGCCGTGATAGTTGGCGCGGGCTCATCAATGGCTTGGCCGATACTGCCGCCGAATTGCCGCTCCATGAATGCCGTTACCAAGCCATGGTGAGTGCCACCGGCACTGACGGTATGCAGGGGCTCGACAGCGTTACGCGCATCGCAGTTACCGCGCAGGTGAAGCAGGCTCGCGCTGACCAACTGCTGTTGGCTGCCGGTGTTCGTCACGGTGGTCATTGGCTCGCCCATGCTCTTGGCATCCGTGGCATTGAATCCGCCGTTCATTTGAGCCATAAAGGCGGTGGCCACCGCGCGGTGGCTGCGTGTCATGAGCGTGCCTACCGGTTTGTCTATTGCTACTGGGTGCCCGGAATAAATTGGGCCTCCAGCGCCCACCAAAATCGAGCTCGTCAGCGCATGCTTTATGCCGCCGGCAACCACGGTGCCCAGCGGCTGATCGAGACCAGGTACGCGCGGCTGCTGGCCGTGACGCTCGCCATATCCGGATTGAATCAGCGTGGGGCTGATCAGCGTCAGTTCGCCGCGATTGGCGCAGGTGATCGTTGGCAATGGCTCGCCCGGGTCGTTTACTCGGTCACTGCCCTGATGCGTGGCTGGAGCAATGACTGGGCTGGCCATGGCGAACGATCCGCCGCGCGGCCAGGCGGTCACTGTACGCAGCGGTTCGTCGGCAGACTGGGCCAACTCGCCTGACCAGTTCGCGATTGGCACGATGAATGGGGCTGCACTGTCGATTACGAACTTCTTCAAGCCCTTAGCCACCCGGCGAAGCGTGGCGGGTGCCAGATCTTTCTTGCGACCGAAGATGCTTTTGCTGGGCACTGTCCAGTCGATACAGTCGGCGGCTGTGCGCCACTTCTGCTGACCCTTGACCGGCTTCTTGGCGTGCGTGGGGTCTGGCCAAACGATTGGCTGTCCGTCGCACCGAGCGATCATGAACAGGCGCTCACGGCTGGTCGGTGCGCCAAAGTCGCAGGCCTTGATGATGCGCCACTCGATGACATAACCCATGGCTTCGAGCAACTGAACAAAGCGGCGCCAGGTGCGACCGCGATGTTTCGGATCTGGTATCAGGAACTGCTCTTGCACGGGCACGCGCTCGCCAGGTGCTGCGACCGTGCCGTCTAGCTTCATGACCCGGCCTGTCGCCTTGCAGCGTTTTGCGATCAGCCGACCCCATTGCAGGATCTGTTTTACGTTCTCCAGGCTGATCACCCGGGGCCGCTTCTTGCCTGCCCACTTGATGCCGATCCATGACAAGTTGCGGATCTCGCGTTTGCGCGGTTGTCCGCCTGCCGCTTGGCTGTGATGCGTGCAGTCTGGGCTCATATGGAACCAGCCCACGGCACGCCCGCCGCATTCTTCATCTGGATCGCCTTCGAACACATCAGTTGTGAAGTGCCGCGCGTGCGGGTGGTTAGCGGTGTGCATGCTGATCGCCGCTGGGTTGTGGTTCTTGGCTACAGTCACTGCGCGGCCCAGACCCATTTCAAGACCGGTACCGGCACCACCACCTCCACAGAAGAAGTCCACGACGATCTCATCGTCTTGGCTGGAAAAGCCCAGGCTGTACTGGGTCTTGAAATCGAAAGGCGTTCTTTTCAGGGACGTCATAAAGTCTCCAGGCAGCCGCAGGCGCTGCCGGGCTGGCGTGATTTGTTGAAGTGGGATATGAAGATAAAAAACTGAGGTTTTTATGATGCAAGATAAAAAGCGAGACGATGAGCTTCACGCCATGCGCATTAATAAGCTGAAGACCGAGATGGCAGAACACACACGTCTTGGAATAAAAGCACGATTCATGCATCTGTCAGGACTATCACCAGTGAGCCGTCCATCACATGTAGCACGGCATGGCGAGCTGTTTACTGGGGAAGAAATGCTTGAATGGTGGTCCAAGAGTGATAACAGCCGCGACTGTCGGTGTTCATGCACAGCGGTCCTCGTTGACTCGGCCGGAAATCCACTTACACCAAAGTTGATTGATCGCGCAAAGGCAGCGCGGCATAGCTACAAGCCTCAACCTGAGGCATAACCGTTGCTCCGCTGAGCAGTGGTGGCAAATTGGTTGTGGGTGGGCTATAGATGGTGGCCGGCACTGGGCCTGAGTGGAGATGAAAGATTGATGAGCTTTGGGCCAACACCCGGTACGCCGCAGGCGGCATCTAAAAAAGAGTTTTTGCTGAAAGTAGCTTTAGGCTGGGGGCTTCTATTGACTGGAGCTGCCCTCTCCATAGCCTCTTATTTTGGGGTTTTAAAACCAATAGGTCAGGATTCGGGTGCCTGGTTTGCCCGGTCCGGTGCAGTAGTTACAGTTATGGCTATCTATGCAGAGCGCGTTCTTTCCAGTCTGGCTCCCAGACTGAATTCGGAGGTCATGCCAATTGTGCGCTGGATGGCCTTTCCAAAGCAGATCTGTTTTCTGCAGATCATCGTTGCAACAATTGTCTGGGGATACGGCGATCTGTTGATTTAATTTTATAGATCAACTGGTGCGACAATCTCATCCCCCGGATCCTGCTGAATCATCAGCAGGATCAACAGAGAATCAGCCAGCTCAACGAGCGTCGAAGCTACCCAGCCACAACGACGCCTTATCCTCGACCAGCCCCTGCAAGACGCCCTTGAACTCGCGGGCAATTTCCTCGCGCTGCACTTCTTCTGCGATCCAGCGAAGTTTCAGGATCGGCTCACGACCGCTGGTGATGACCGACAGCCGGAAAGTGAAAGTGCGCTCCATCAGCCCGTCATAAGGCACGGTTGAAAAGGCCAGGGTCGACGGCAGCGTTTCTTTGCTACTGGCTTCGATCTGGTCCATGGCGCTGCGGCTCGACTTCGTTTCGCTCACCGCGTGATCGCTTTCCGAGATCGCTTTCACGGTGATGGTGCGCACCGCCGCGATGACCTTTGCAATGCCCATCTCGTTGCCTTCGGCATCGTGGGCTTTCAGGTTGAGGTTCCAGTCCTCGATCCAGTCGCTGAGGTCACGCTGGCTCATCGGTGAACCGTTGATGCCTTCCACTGCCTTGTAACCGGCGGTGGGTTGCAGCTGCAACACGGCGCGGTCATCACCGTGGCCTGGCTCATCGACCGTGCCCAGGTTAAAGAACACCTCGCACGACATGGCCTTCTGATTGATGAAGCCTTGCGCGTCCAGGTTGCAGCGGTCCTGCACGTAGGCGCCAAAGTCGGCCAGCGAATCGGTACGGAAGGCACCACGGAAGCGAGAGCGCCCGCCTGCAAACCGCTCCAGATCAACAACCTTGGCCGATTCAGGGATAACCAGGGTAGGGGTGAAGGTGTTCAGCTCTTTGCCGGCAGCGAGCAGGGCGTTATCGCCAATTAGCTGGATGGCTTCTTTGCTCAAAGACATATTGCGATTCCTTTACGTGCGGGGATGGACTGGGGCGTCTTCGCGGGAGAAAAGCTGGTCGTGCTTTTCCTGGAACAGGGAGAGCTTGCCGCCGGTACCGACGAACATCGGTGTATCGAGGGCGGTGTTCTCGCTACGGGTACCGCGCTTGGTCGGCACCTTGTAATCGAGCTTGTGCTTGATCGAGACCTGGCTGGACTGGCCGACTTGGGTCAGGTCGAGGGTGATCACCAGCTTGCCGGCCTTGCCGTGGTCAACGACCCCGGCGGCTACTTCAGAGAGTGCATGGCCGATCTGGCTGGCAAACGCGCCGCCGTTGAGCTCGTCGAGGAACTCGGCGGTGTTGGTTGGGTTGGGCATGGGAATGGCTCCGTGCATGTGATGCCGCTGTACGGCAGATAGATAAATTGCTGGCGCCGGCCGTGCCGGACGCGGTTGTGAAGACGTTTCATTTCGGTCCCGGTTTTTGCTTCGGGTAATCAATCGCGTATTCAGTGATCAGCCGTGTCATAAGCGCGTAGCTGAGGCACAGCTCATCACTGGCGGTTTTGCGTGAAAGCCCGCGATCCCGTGCATCCTTGATACGCAAGACATTCATCGCGTCGTCGGCACGGTCAATGCTGTTCGGCTTGAGGTGGGGTGTAGGGTCGTATTGCTGGAACTGAAATCCACACGCGCTGGCCATGCGGCGCAGGTTGTATTTGCTGATTCCAGTGTGGCGACTCACATCTGTAAGCGTCATCTGCTTTGCAAATGTGCGTACTTTTTGCTCCAGCTCAAGGCGTGTCTTGTTCTTGGCTTCGGCCAAGGCGCTTACTTGGTCGCAGGGCTTTTTCTCTGAACGCTTAGTACGGGCGGCTTTCTGTTTGCGTTCATCGTGGTTGCGGCCATAAGGCTTTGGCGCAGGCTCTGGCAATCTAACCTTTGGCCGTACGTCTTCTATCACGCCACCACGGGCCAGAAATTCGTCGATAGCAGAGGCCAGTTCGGCTGACTTGGGCGCGTTAGCCAAGATCAGTGATGCTTCATTGCTGATCATGCTGGCTCCTACGAATTGAGCCGGCGCGGTACCAGTTTGCGCGAGGCTCCGACTTCAAGAGCCTCGGCATAGGCCACGGCTGCGCGGTGGGTGAAACAGAAGCCAACCACGCGGCCGGTGTGCCGGTCGAAGAGGTGAAAGGCTTTACCCTTGTTCATGATCTGGAAGCGCACAGCCTTGACCGGCGCAGGTGGCGTACGCCCGATCTTCAGATAGAACTCTTCTGAGGCCATATTTGCCCTTGCTTGCATAGCCGAACGCGCCTCGACAGCCACCCGCAAGGAGGCCGACAAGTTAATGAGCTGGTTCATTTTCAGTCCTTCGGATGTGGCCTACGCAATCGAGATGCAAGGCCTGGCTTTGATGGCGCCCTTGCGGGCCAGCTTTACTTCGAACACCGCCACACGCCGCTCGGTCTTTCTCTCCCGGCGCATGTCGTCGTTCGTTGAATGGATGGCAATCAGCGCGGCCAGCATCACGCACATATGCGTAATGATCTGGCGTTGCATTGCCTCAGCGACAAGTGCCGTACGGCGCGGCACTCCCAACTTGAACATCGCTGCCGCCAAGCGCTTGTCTACAGTCCCTTTTGCAATTTTGATGCGAAGGGATATCTCTTTTGCTGTCATGCCCTGGGCAACCCCCAGCACGCACTCCAGCTCCCGAGGCGCGAGGCCGCGCCCAAGATGACCAGTCCATGCACCGCTTGTTATCGTCGAATCCATGATGCTTATCTCGGTTTCGCGCTTTCCATGGCACGGCGCAATTCAATTACCAGAGCTGTGGGAAGCACGGTGTTTTCGGATTGCTCGTCAACTTCTTCGAGAGCCGCAATCAAATTGCGTGAGGCGCTGAGAACGGCTTCGATGCGAGATTTGGGGACTGATGCGCCTTTGATGGTGCCGGCTGTAACTTTGGTCTTGCCCTTGGCCTGAGCTTTTTCCAGCTCACTACCAAGCACCTTTCCAGCGTCGTCGCCGTGTTGCCGTACGACTTGAGCGGCGGTTGTTGCGGATACCTGGCCAGCGGCGACCAGAGCCTGCACATCGGTATTGGCATTGCCGACTGTGATCACTTGTTCGACATGCTGTCGGGTCTTGCCGACCTTCTTCGCAATTTGCTCAATCGACCAGCCGAACGAGCGGAGACGCTTGTAACCCTCGGCCAGCTCAAGAGGGGACAGCTTTTCGTTTTCCTGACTGGAGATGATCCGCGCTACCCGATCCGCGTCACTGCCCTCGAAAGCGACGACCGAGACCCAGGCTTCCAGGATTCTTGGGTCATCCTTGTTCGGCGTGCGGGGCAGGCGGCCGGCAGCATCAAGCTTCCACAGCGCTCGCCGGCGCCGGTGACCATCCACCAGCCAGACGCCGCCCTCTGTGCGAGGCCTGACCTCAAGCGGTGGAATCTGCCCGCCTGCTGCGATGAACTCGGCCAGCACATCAATGCTGGCTTCAAGCGCTTTACCCTCGATGCGAAGGTTGAAGCCTGGCTCAACGTGCAGATCTTCCAGCTGCACTTTCATTGCGTCGGCGCGCTTTACCTCGCCGCTCTTGATCATTTGCTTGAACGATGTGGCCATGCAATTAACTTCCGTGGACTGCATTGGTCGGGCACCAGTGAAGGTGACCAAGCCCCCGCGCAGGTTGCGTAGGCTGGTGCCCGCCAATGCAGTCGAGGTGGGAGGGAGGGTTGATCATCGACCCCGAGATTCAAACTCGGCGTGGGTCTTCTGAAGCTTCGCGATTAGTTCAAGGCGTTCGGCGCCGCTCAGGCGGTGCGCAGCCAAGTGCAGCCCGCTCAGCAGGCTGCCGTTCTCGACAGCCATGCAAAGCGTCTTGCCTTCGAAGATCTTGAAGTCGATGGTTTGCTCAGGTTTTTGGGGCATGGGTTGCTCCGGGTGACTTCCCGTCTGGCCCGCGTGAGCAGGCCAGCCAGTGAAGTCGCGCTCTGCCGTCGATGGCTTCGCGCTGCGCTTTGTTCGGCCTTGAGCTTCCCTGTTCACGTTGCCTATCTCGACTTCGGCTCGGTGGTCATGGGGTTAGGTGTTATCTACACGACTGCCAGCTGCAGCTCGGGCGGCCTACTGAGTAGGGCAACTCGTCGTGTGTTGCCGGTCCGTGTTCCGGCTGGGCTTACTGGTGCATCGGCTGGCTCCTCCTATGGTGTTTGTTCCTCTCCATGCGCGGTGCCGGGTATCCCACCACGGCCTGGTGCAGCTGCTGGCTACGCATCAGGTGGCTTGCATGGTTTGTCGTTCTCGCGATGTGGCGAGTCCGGCAGCTATCCAGAGGCTGCGTGGTCGACGACTTAGCTTGTCCCGACCCCAAGCGGGGTGCGTCGAGGTGGTCACGTCAGATTGTGTAAAGAGCGATGCTCGGCTGATTGGTTGAATGTCTAGCCGTTCATGGCTATAAATTATGCGCAGATGGGTAGAGTGTCAAGCCGTAAACGGCTAAATATTTATGCGTTTACGGCTTGTGTTAATTGCAGGTAATAAAAAACCCGCCGCAGCGGGTTGGGGTTTTTTCTGCGTGCTAATTTTTGTGCCGTCTGTCCATCCAGCTTCCGGTGCATACGCCGCAGATTATGGTTCCCTCAGGAACGCGAATTATCCGATCTGGAAAGTCAGGATTGAGCGCAAGCAAAAATTGCCCATCTTCGCTTTCTTGAAAGCGTTTGAATGTCGCTTTTCCATCCGGAGTTCTCACGACAACGTCATCATTGTGCTTGGCGATCACGTCCGGATCGATCTGAATGATCTCGCCATCTTTGTATTCAGGCCACATGCTTTCGCCACGGATCTTTAGGCAAAATGTCTGCCTCCCGTGCTTGAAGGGAGACTCAAGCCATTCCTCAGCGTCACTAAACGTCTGAGAGCCTATGGTTTCGTACAACATCCCTGCAGTAACCCATGAAATCAGCGGTACGAGCCCAATGCCACCACTGGTGCCACTGATATTAGCATCAGAGCCGCTTAGCTTTGCCACAAGGCCTGGATCCAAAAGTTCTCCAACGCTCACCTTAAAGGTCTTTGCCAGGTCTTGAACGGTTCCGATTTTGGCTTCCGTTTCTGCCCGCAAAATTCTCCCTATGGTCGTCTGCCCTACGCCCGAGCGATCCTCAAGCTTTAGCTGCGTCGAGAGGTCGGGATTTGAAGCCATTAAAAACTTCAGGTTGTTAGACAGAACCTGTTCGATCGTAGCCATTAATTGCACCTGTCAATTTACCCCTAAATAGTGCCACCAATGGCTAATCGTTTGCGGCTTGCGTAAATACCCGTTCGTGGCTAACCTAGCCGCGAATAGCTAGACGGGCCGAGCACCATGAAATGCACTGACGCGAATTTTGAGCCAAAGAGAGACCTGAGCGGCTTTGTGATTACTGAGCTGAACAGGCGCAAAGGGGACTGGCCGGAGATAAGCCGGGGATCATGCGTTCCCTATTTCACCATTAGCAAAATGGTGACTGGCGCTACCCAAAATCCCCGAATCAAGACAGTCCAGCAGCTCGCGAATTACTTTTTTGACCATCCCTGACGTTAAGAGCGAGTTGATTATCCGTCCTATGGCCATACACCAACAGGGCATTGATTTGGCTGTTTTTTTAACCAGTAGGAGGCCATCAGCGATGACCAATCGACCTGATGCGTCATTTTTTTGCCTGCTGTCAGACCTGACGCAAGCGAGGTTGCTGTGAGCACCATTGTCCAGGCGGCCTGCTGGCCGCTCCAGGGTATGAGTCCCGCCCAAAAGTCCGTGCTGATATCGCTGGCCGACAATGCCAACGATGAAGGCGTCTGCTGGCCATCGATTGCCACAATCTGCATTCGCACGTGCCTTTCCGAACGCGCTGTGCGGAATGCTATTCGCTGGCTCGAAGAGTCAGGACTACTGACGAGTGATCAGCGGTTTGGTCGCTCCACCTGGTACACGGTAACCCCGGCACGATATGCCCCCGGCAGCAAATGCCCCCCGGCACCAGATGCCCCACCGCCCCGGCACCAGATGCCCCCCACCCCGGCACCACGTGCCCCCAGAACCGTAAAGGAACCGTCAATTGAACCGTCACAGGTCGGCAATCGCGTCCCGCAATCGCCCACATGCCCAGTTCAGGACATCGTTGATTTGTTCAATCGGGTTCTGAGTCCGGCACTGCCTGCTGTGATTCTCGTATCCGAAATTCGCAAGAAACAAATTCGTGCTCGATGGAACCAGAGCGATGTTCACCAGAGCCTGGACTTCTGGACCGAGTACTTCGCCACGGTTGCTGAGTCGGACTTCCTGATGGGCCGCTCAAGCGGGAAGGGCGGAAGCGCGCCGTTCCGCGCCACGTTCGATTGGCTGATCGCCCCAAGCAACTTCGTCAAGGTCGTGGAAGGAAATTACAATGCGTGATTTGTACAACGTCGAAGCTGAGCACGGCCTTCTCGGCGCAATGCTTCAGCGGCCCGAGCTGATCGACACCCTGGCCGACGATCTGTCAGCCGAGTCGTTTTACTTCCCTGAAAACGCCGAAGTCTTTCGCGGAATCATGGCTTGCCGGTCGGCTGGCAAGGCTGTCGACTTCCTGACAGTCTCTGACCACATCAACATCCTGCTCGATGGTGCCAGCGCATTCGGTTATTGCGCTGAGATCGTACGCAACACTCCGAGCATTGCCAGTGCAGGCACATACGCCCGAATTGTGCGCGAGCGTGCCATTGATCGCGCTTTGTTCACCCTGGGCTCGCAAGCCATGGACATCGCTCATGGTGACCAAGACACCCAGGCGAAGATTGCAGTAATCCAGGCCGCTGCAATGGCCGTTGATGCAGGCTCTGGTGATGACGATATCGTCAAAGCGGGCGATGTTCTGATCGACCAACTCGAAGTCTGGCAAGACCGGCATGACCGGCATAGTCGCGGCGAGACCTTGATGGGGCTCTCCACGGGGCTGAAAGACCTCGACGACAAGTTGGGTGGCTTGCAGCCTGACCAGTTAATCATCGTTGCCGGCCGACCAGGCATGGGCAAAACCACTTTGGCCATGGGCTTCGCGTTGGATGTGGCTATTCGACAGGCCAAGTCCGCGCTCGTAGTCAGCCTGGAGATGAACAAGGGCCAGCTGATCGACAGGGCCACAGCTGCTGAGGGTCGGATACCGCTCAACTTGGTGAAGAACGGCACAGCCTGTGAGTCCCATCCCACCGAACTGCTGTCCGCATCCAACACGCTGAGTCGCGCTTCACTGTTCATCGCGGATCGTTCAGGCACGGCAGTGAGCCGTATTCGTTCCCTTGCTCGCCGTCAAAAGCAGCGTTATGGCTTGGACTTGCTGGTGATCGATTACCTGCAACTGGTCGACGGGGAAGGCGGTAACCGAACTGAGGAAGTAAGCAGCATTAGCCGTGGATGCAAGTTGCTTGCAAAGGAACTGGGCATTCCCGTCGTGCTGCTGAGCCAGCTCTCCCGCAAGTGCGAAGAGCGCCCGAACAAACGTCCGATTCCTTCCGATCTGCGCGAGTCCGGTGCCATTGAGCAGGATGCTGACGTAATCCTGTTCGTGTACCGCGACGAGATTTACAACGAGCACACCGAAGCTAAAGGCATCGCTGAAATCATCATTGGCAAAGGCCGCGATGTCGAGACGGGCACTGTGCGTGCCGCATTCCTCGGTCAATACAACCGCTTCGAAAACCTAGCCGCTGGCTGGAAGCCTGAGCCGGTCGAGAAGCCCACGAAGGTGGCCTCGTTGTCCAGTCGATACGCCAACAAGGAGCGCTTTTGATGGAGAGCGGCTGCATGACTGTTCAAGTGAAAATGGATCCTTGCCCATTCTGCCAAGGCCCTCCATGTGTCACCGCCGTTGATTTCATCACCCGTGCGGTAGTGGATGACGACAGGCCCCAAACCGAAGACTTTGATGAAGATTACACGGCGTATGTGTGGTGCCACGAATGTGGGGCTCAAGGCCCAGAGGTTGATTCTTGCTCTCTTGGGACCTTTGAGGGTATGTACGACCTTACGGTCGCGGATGTGGTACGGGTTGCCATCAACCGTTGGAATAACAAGCGCGCCGATGCGCGCTCAGCGTTTGACGCGGCTGATCGCAATGGGCTGAACCTGTTTCCCCAAGGTGACGCATGATTACCCGTCCTGTGAAATTTTCAGACGCTGAAATTCGCCGTCAGGCCGCAGATTCTATCGTTCGTGACATTCGGGATGCTCGCTACCCTGGCCTTTACCTGCGATTCCATCAGGATCGTGCAAGAGCTACCTGGTATCTGGTCAAGGGCAAAGCCTGGACCCCGATCGCGCACTATCCCGACATTGGCCTGTCAGCAATTCTTGCCGAGCTGCCTGCGATCCGTCAGCGGCTGTTGGCCGATCCTGCCGCCCAGGCCGGCGCCTGCTTCGCAACAGTCGGTCAGTTGCTCAACTGGTACAACGACCGTATGAGCCGTGACCGTTCGCTGTCGGCAAAGCGCAAGAACACGTCAAAATCTGCAATCAAACAGCATTTGCATCCGATGCTGGGAAGTCTGGCCGTGGCCGACCTAAACGCGGCAAGCCTTGATGAAAAATTCATCTGGCCCAGTCAAGCCACGCTGTCACTGTCCTACATTCGTTTGATGTTTGTGCTGCTGCAGACGGCATTCAGCCAGGCGCTCAAGCTGGGCTTGATCACCAGCAATCCGTTGGCGGGTATGAGATTCAAGGACTTCACAAAGAGCCGGATCAAAGCAAAGCCATCAGCATTGCGCACCGTGCAACTGCCTGAAATCGTGAATCAGTTGGCTCATGCCTTCAGCCATGCGCCCGGTGATGCGGTGCTGGCTCTGATGATGCTGGCCCACGGCACGCGCTTGGGAGAAACGCGGCAGACTTGCTGGGCGGATATTTCGCTGCCTGACGCTGAATGGTTCATTCCTGCTGCCCACACCAAGACCCGTACCGAGCATCGCCTGCCTCTGACCGCTCAGGCTCAAGCGTTACTGATCGCGTACCGGGTCAAGCAAGTAAATCAGGGCTACAAGGGTAAATACCTGTTCCCTAACCGAAAGGGGCTGCCGCTGAGCGAGAGCCAGGCCAATGCTGTGTTTGTTCGGCTGGGTGAGGGCGAATGGACCAGTCACGACTTGCGCAAGGTGTCCCGTACAGCCTGGACTGATCTCGGTATCGATGGCCACATCGCCGAGATGCTGCTCAATCACAGTCTGGGCAAGATCGCCTCGACGTATATCCACACTCAAGCCATGCATCAGCGCCGGATCGCCTTGGAGACCTGGCACAACTGGCTTGATGGCATCGGCTTTCAAACCATTCACAACCTGACTGCAACCAAATTGGCAGATTCACAAAATCCCGTGCAGGCCACAAACGACGAGGCCTGCAATGCCTTATCGGATTCTGTAAAAGGCGAGGAATCGAAATGCTGAAAAAGCGCCACGGACCGGCGTTGCATGTCGATCAGATCGACCTCGCTCAGTGTCAAGTTTGCCGCGGGAAAGCCGTTATCAAAGGGATATTTCATGAGCTTCCCTGTGATGCCTGCAGCGCCTCTGGTTGGGTTCGTGCCGATGACGGCCAGGCCCTGCCGCTGCAAGACCTGGTCATCCAGATGAGCCTGCGTTTGCAAGCTGCTCAGCACCTGATCAACCAATTAAATAAGCCTCGGATCGCTGGTCCAGAGGGGCATTACCAACACAACAACCGTCTGGGCGCAGGCGGCACAAATTACACAGGGGATTGATTCATGATGATTCGCAAGCCGCTGCATCGCCCCCTGGGCGACACGGAATACATGCTTGAGCAGTGGGGGTGGTGGCGTATGGATGGGCAGGGCATTCCAAGCTATGTATCGCCATCTTTGGCGATCATGCGCGATATGGTGCCCAGCGCATCAAAGTCGTATGTGATCACTGACGACTTGGCCTTGGCCGTAGATGGCGCGCTTGCGCGGCTTTGCCGCCGCGATGCCCAGATGGGCGACATGGTTTGGCTCTACTTCGGGTCAAAGTGGCCAGCCGTGAAGGTAGGGCGTCATTACAAGGTCAGTGAAATGAAAGCGCGGGAGCTGATCAAGGCCGGTGTCGCCTGGATCGATTGTGCGTTGGAAAGCCTTCGCAATGCTGCTTAAAAAAAGAGTTGTCCATATGGAATAGCTTTGTTTTTATAGCACGGTGTTCAGCTGTAACAGCGCGACACCCCACATTAAGCCCAGCCATCGCGCTGGGCTTTTTGTTTTCGATTCTTGAGCTAGCCTCTGTATGGCCATTTGGCATGAATCGAGAGGGATGCACATGAATCGCAACAAGGCACTGGCCAAAGAGATCCTCGAAGTCATCGTCGGTGAGGACAATGGTGGTGGCGGGCTGTATCGAAGCGAGATCCACGGTGTTTTCGCGGAAAGACACCCGGATCCTAAGACAGGTCGTTCAGACTGGCTGGATTATCATCTAAACCTGCTTGAGACGGCCGGATTCGTGAAGTTTACCAAGGACGAACAAGGCCGCGCAGAAGACAATTTCGAGATGACCTGGGCGGGCCATGACTTTCTTGAGGGTGAGGATGCTGAGGGTGCTCAAGATACTCAAGGTGCTGAGTGGGCCGCCAAAGAGTGGTAGTTAGCCTAATAAATCGCCCATAGGTCAGCCCAAGTGCTGGCCTTTTTCATTTCTGGAAGGTGGCGCCTAGCGGTGGGCAATCCGGTTTGAACCCGGAGCTGCTGGAAACGGTAAGGGTTCGACTCCTTTCCGACCATCAGCAACTGGCGTTTATTGACCAGATGGCTATATGGCATTATTGTCTTCTCGACGAGGGGATCAGAATGCGAGATAGCTATGCTTGCTGCGATTGAGTTGGATGGATGCATTGGCGGTGAGCTTGACAATGTTGTGGCTGAAGGGCTGCCGATAGCTTTGATTCGGGACTCGGAAGAGGTATGCATTTCGAACAGTATTTCTTCTGAAAGCGAACATGCCGTCAAGGGCGTCCGTTCCAGTCTAACTCTAGACAACGTCCATCACAGTGAAGGGTCTCTTAACCTTGCGCCTGCAGGAAACGGGTCAGAAGGAAGCGACCATGCCTCTGCTTGATCTCGAAGAAGCCGGAGATATAAATGTCAATAAGTGCTCTACCACAGACCCAACCTTGATCAAGGCTAAAGGAAGAGTTGGTGATGTGGTGGTGGTTGATTCCAATGCCGGTAATAGAAAAGAAAAATTTAATTGGTTGACGTGGTTGGCCAATCATTCGTTATCTGTCGTACTTGGTGTCTCCGCAAGCCTGATCGCTGCTTGGCTCATATTCCAGTATCACTGGTTTCAATAGACACACCATCCCTCAAGGCCCCGGCATATGCTGGGGCTTTTGCTTTTTCAGTGATGCCACAGCCAGGGTGGGCCTTCGGGCGGGCCTGGACACGGAATAGCCGGACAGTCTCGTGTTGGTAAAGAACACCGGCAGTTGCAGCGCTCAATCCCGATCACTCACTTGGGTGGCTGTGGCGGGCAGCGCGGGAAGACACGCACATATTCAAAGGCTCGCCACGTGGGCGGGCCTTTTCTTTAAATGGAGTCAGTCATGGATAGCGCCGAGACGTCAAACCTAGATGCTCAGATTTCTGCTCAGGCTCTCCGAATTCCGTCGAGAACCATCGGCGGAATCCGGGTTGCCCTGTTCCCAGGCAGCTCGCTGGCTATAGGCTGTCGCGGGATTGGGCTGGCTAGCGTTGAAAATGATCTCGCAGAAGCTCAGCTCGAATCTCGTGGAGAGAGTCATGGGTCTGAGTCGCTTGGCTTTCAGCTTCCCTGAATTTGCGGTTGGGACGCTTGCCTGGTATCCAGCCACCATCGCTTGACCACCTCCAGTCAAGTTTTTTTGCTTCATCTCGGGCGCTTGCAGTTGCTCGGTTGTTGAGGCGGTATTGAGTCAAAGCTTGATCAACTCGTGGATCATCACTCAACAAGACATGCTTGTTCTCTATTACTACTGGCCAATTGAGGTCAATCTGGATTGGCGGGCAGATCGAGAATGTAGTGAAGCCCTGTTCGTTGATAGAACCTGGCGTCGGTTGACAATGATCAACAAGCTCGTCGTCTGGTGAATGCCACACGGCGTGATGTGTAGCCTCAATGTAGAGGCCAGGGACTCGGGTGATTTGCCATCCTTGAATTAAGGCCCCTCCATATTGCTTGCAAAGATTCGCAACGGTCCAATAGCAGAATCCATGTGTAAAGGTTGGGCTTCTGCGCACTTGGATAAGTGGAGAGCTTTGCAGTATTTGCAGCAGCTCAATCTCGCCAGGTGATCCGATTGGAAAATCTTCAACTGGAAGGATGACTGGGTAGCTCATTTCGATTTCCTTTCGATAGTGGTGTTACGCCAACTGGTCTCTATAGCAAGCCTTTGGGACCAAGTCCACACGCTAAACATAACCATTCCAAGGCTCGCTAATCAGTGGGCCTTTTTCGTTTACGGCTCCCGAAAGGGAATACACCGGTGCTCATATGCCTGACAAACCAGACACCTGGGCCCGAATCTACCTGGCCATCTCCGACCCGTTATGGCAGGGGGTAATCATGGCGACCGTAATTTCATTCCTGCGCGTGCTGTACGACGCTCCAGGCACCAAACCTTGGCGCATCCTGCTGGAGTCGCTGATCTGCGGTTGCCTGAGTCTCGTTGCCTCCATCGTCATCGAGTGGATGGACTGGCCCATGAGCGCCTCCATCGTTGCCGGCGGCGCTATCGGCTTTCTCGGCGTGACGGCGGTACGAGAGCTCTTGCTGCGGGTCATAAACCGCAAGGCGGATTCGGTATGAGCATCGAAACAGCGAACACCATCGGCAAGCCCTACGCGGCCTTGCGGATCATCGCGGTCGCCTTGGTGATCACGATCGTGGCGGCCTTGCTGATCGCCATCCAGCAGATCCGGGTTGTCACGCTACAGGGTGACCTGGCCATCGAGATAAAGAGCAGGGCCGATGCAGTCGCTGCCAACGTCGAAAGCCAGGCCACGATCACCACCTTACGTGCCGAGGCCAAGCGCAACGCCGACTATCAGGCCGACTTGGCCAAGCGGCTACAGTCCAGCGAAACGAAAGCCAGACAGGCGAGGGTAGACTTTGAAAAACTCAAGCGCAACAGCAAGCCGGTGCGTGATTGGGCTGCTCAGCCTCTGCCTGACGGCCTGCGCAGCACCGGTGGTAACAAAGACAACCGCAGTTCGAATTGAGCCGCCAGAGCTGGTGCCATGCGAGCGGGTGAGCGATGCCGACGCTGATCTGCAATTGAACGGCAATGTCTGGGCGCTAAAAGATCGGGCAATCAACTTGCTCGACACATGCGCCGACCAAGTCGACGCACAGATCCTGCGCAGCCAGAGCAAGTAGCCTGTTCCTCAAATTCGCAACTTTGCATTTCATATCGCGGGGAAATTATGTCTATCGAACTCTCCGTGCATGCAGACTTCAAGGAGTTTTCCCGATCCTTGGGTGCCCTGGCACAAAAGCAGATCCGATACGGAGCTGCCTTGGCGTTGACGGAGTTGGCCAAGCGCGTCCAAGAGGCGGAGAGCAAGCAGCTCGGACGTACTCTCAAGAACCCGAAGGCGTTCACTCGCAACTCAGTGGGTATGAAGGGAGCGCGCCGCGACACATTGCAGGCCACTGTATTTGTCCGTCCGATTGCAGCGAAGTACCTCAGGCCATACGAGGAAGGCGGCTTGCACGTGCTGCCGGGTCGCTCGTTGCTCAACCCGAAGAATATCCAGCTCGACCGCCACGGGCAGCTGCCGCGCAAGACCTTGGCCAAGCTCAAGGCGCGCAAGGATATTTTCATTGGTCCGGTCAAGACCAAAGCTGGTGTCATCAAGGGCGTCTGGCAACGACCGCACGAAAAGCCCAAGGGCGTGCAGCGCAAAGGTGCCGTCAGTAAAGGCGGTGCCAACAACACCGGCAAACTCAAACTCCTGATTCGTTTCGGCGATGCGGTGTCGGTGAACAAGCGCCTCAACTACCGCCGCACGGCTCAGGAAGAGATTGATCGGCATAAGGCGTCTGCATTCAGGGACGGTCTGGCAAGGGCTCAGGCAACCGCCAGATAGCAAGCAAGTGACGCCGCGAAAGTCGACCGTATGTCGGGGCTGCTGAGCCGCACCAGATTGGTTCAGGGGGTAGGGGGTAGGCCCCCACCCCCCTATCGCGGGTCCCTCCTGAGGATCTATGCATCGAGGGCATTGCGCGGCTCGATGTATCCCCAGCTATGAATTTTCAAAGGTGTTCGCACCCTCTGGACCCACTTATGAGCCAAGGCATTTCCATACGCGAATTCGCACGCCGTGAAGGGGTGTCCGACACCCTGGTGCGAAGGGCGTTGAAAGCCGGCCGGCTGCGGGCTCTGGACGATGGCACAGTGGATCCGCAACTGGTTGGTAGTGGATGGCGGGCGACCGCTACAAATCCACCAAAACAGCCAGTGCGAACTGCGAACACACATGTTCGCACTGAGGTGTTCGCAGGTTCGCACCCAGACAGCGATGACGAGGATGAATCCCTGGAAGGATTTGTCGAGCGGCTGATCGCCACCGGCGAGGTTCCTTCGCATGACTACGCCGAGGCGCAGCGCCGCAAAGAGAACTTCCTGGCGCTGCTCAAGCAACTGGAATATGAGACTAAATCCGGCTCCCTTGTGTCGCTAGAGGTGGCCGAAAACATCCTTTTCGACCAGGCCCGCGCTATGCGTGATGCCTGGCTCAATTGGCCGACCCGGGTCGGGCCGCTGATCGCGGCCGAGATTGGGCAGGAGGCGGATCGCATAACAGGAGTGCTGACCGAGTATGTCCACAAGCACATTGCCCAGCTCGGCCAGCCGGAAACAGAAGTCGAATTCGCTGAGCAAAAGTGACCGGCTAAGCATTGCCTTTCGGCGAGGGTTCACACCGCCACCGCGCATCAGTGTGCCGGACTGGGCCGATAAATTCCGGCGCCTGGCCAAGGAGGCCGGTGCTATCTCGGGCCGATGGGAAACCTCGACCGTCGAGGTGGCACGCGGGCCAATGATGGCGGTCACTGAGCCAGGCGTGCATGTCATCACGGTGATGGTCAGCACGCAGCTGCTCAAGACGGCACTGCTGGAAAACATCTTCGGCTTTTTCGCGCACCTGGACGCGTGCCCGATGCTGTTGCTACAGCCGAAGGAAGACGCCGCCGAACAGTTCTCCAAGGAGCGTATTACCCCGCTGATCCGCAGCACGCCGGTGTTGCGCAACCTGATCGGCAGCGGCAAGACCCGCAGCAGCGACGAAACCTTGCTGTACAAGGCCTTTGCCGGTGGCTTTCTGGCACTGGCCGGCGCCGGCAGTCCGGACAACCTGGCGCGCCGGCCGATCCGCGTCCTGCTGGCCGACGAGGTGGACAAGTACCCAATCACCCGTGAGGGCGATCCGATCATGCTGGCCGAAGAACGGACGGCGAGTTTCGGGGCCAACTGGCTGTCGGTCCGGGCGTGCTCGCCGACGGTCGAAGACGAATCCCGGATTGAAAAGAGTTACCTGGAGTCGGATCGCCGACGTGCGTCACTGCAGTGCTGTCACTGCGGGCATCGTCAGTTCCCGGACTTCTTCAAGCATGTGCATTGGAAGAAGGACGAAAACGGGCAGCACCTGCCCAAGACGGCCCGCATGTTCTGCGAAGGCTGCGGCGCGGAATGGTCCGAGGGTGATCGCCTCAAGGCGCTGTCGACGATCCGCTGGCATCAGACCCGGCCCTTTCATTGCTGTGATGAGCGGCATGTGCCACTGGACCTGTATGACGCGGCCTGGAAGCTGGAGTCGGCCGGTTCGGTTGATCAGGTATGGACCTGGTGGGCCAGCGAGCGATATGCCGTTTACCGGGCGCGCTGCCCGACCTGCGGCAGCCTGCCGGTCGACAATGAACATGCCGGTTTTACCGCGTCGAAGCTCTACAGCCCCTGGGCCAAGGACAAGCCGGCGGACATTGCTCGCAAATGGCTGGCCTGTGGTGACGACGAGGACATGAAACTGGCGTTCTACAACACCCAGCTCGGCCTGCCTTATCGCAAAAACTCAGGCCGTGAAATCCAGATCGAAGCCTTGGCAGCCCGGGGCGAACTGTGGAGCGCCGAGGTTCCTGACGGGGTTGCCCTGATCACGGTCGGCATCGACACGCAGGATTACCGCATTGAAATCGAGGTGATCGGCTGGGGGGCCAATGAGGAGTCTTGGTCCATTGATTACCACGTGATTGAAGGCGAATTCGATCAGCCCGAGGTGCAGGCCGCACTGGATCAGTACCTGAAGCGGATCTGGTATCGCGCTGATGGTCGGGGCTTTGAGGTCATGGCGGCCTGTCAGGACTCCGGTGGCCACCACACCCAAGCGGTGTACAGCTTCTGCAAGGCCCGGATCGGGCGCCGTATCTGGGCGATCAAGGGTGAGTCTGCGCGTAACGGAAAGCGCTCGCCAGTCTGGCCGACGAAGGTGCCCAGCCGGCGCAGCAAGGCCACTTACAGGCCGGTCATCCTTGGTGTCAATGCCGCGAAGGACACGATTATCAACCGCCTGATGAAAGAGCAGCCCAAGGCCGGTATGCCCAGCCCGGGTTACATGCACTTCCCGGCGAGCCGCGACATCAACTATTACGCCCAGCTCACGTCCGAGCGGTCGGTGGTCAAGGAAGTGGGTGGTCACAAGTACCGCGTCTGGGAGCCACGTCCAGGACGTGCAAACGAGGCGCTGGACTGCCGAGTGTATGGCTATGCGGCTCTGCAAGGGCTGTTGCATGCAGGCCTGAAACTTAACAAACGGGCAGAGGACGTCAACTCGCTGATCGGCCAACCGGTGCCGAGGCCCTTAGCACATGCGCCGAGTATGTCGGAGCCGGATTCGACGCCACCCCAGACTCAGTGGGCAACCCCTGCGAAGCCTAAAAAGCGCTCTTCGGTATCCCGAATGGCATAGGAGAGAATCGTGCGTACACCCTCAACGAATAATTTCACCGGCGTTCCCAAGCTGACTCTGCAGAGGTGGCTGGGCGAGGCCCAGCAGGCCATGCATGAACTCAGCACTGGCACCAAGGGTGAAGCCTACAGCTACACCCAAGGCGACGGGACGCGTTCGGTCACCTACACACGTGCCGATCTGGGCGCCTTGCAAGCCCACATCAACTCCCTGATGCATGCCTTGGGCATGCGTAAACGCAGAGCCATCCGGCCGGTGTTCTAAATGACCAACCCAACTGCCATTCTCGATGCCCGGGGCCGTCCCTTTGCGCCTGTGCCGCCGAAAAAGCAGGGCAGCGTGACCGGTTACGGCTCTGGGGTGAGCGGCAGTTCCCTGTTTCCCTATGAAGCGGCGAATCTGGCCACGCAGGAAATGGGCGATTGGCTGCCATGGATCCGCTCACCGGACTCCGAAATCAACCAGTATCGCGACCGGATGGTGGCTCGCAGCCGCGACCTGGTTCGCAACGATGGCTGGGCTGCAGGCGGCATCACCCGCATTCTGGACAACACCGTCGGCGCATCCCTGCGGCTGTCGGCTAACCCGGACTACCGCGCCCTGGCGGCCCTGAGCGGTGACCGCCGGTTCGATGCGGCTTGGGCCGAGGAATTCCGGCGCGAGGTTGAGGCACTTTGGCGGACCTATTCTGATGACATCGGTCGCTACAGTGACGTGTCACGGCAACTGACCGTTTCGCAGCAACTACGCCTGGCACTGCGGCATAAGCTAGTCGATGGCGACTCGCTGATCGTGACGCACTGGAAGCCGGAGCGGGTTGGTTATGGAGGCGCAACCTTTGCCACCGCCTTTCAGGTGGTCGACCCGGACCGGCTATCCAACCCTTACCAGATGGTGGATAGCCGCTACATGCGCGGCGGGGTCGAGATCGATGACGATGGCGTGCCGTTGGCCTACCACATCCGCAAGGCCCACCAGAACGACTGGTACAGCACTATCGAGAGCATGGAATGGGAGCGAGTCCTGCGCGAGGATGAGGACGGCTGGCTGCGGGTGATCCATGATTTTGAGCATGACCGCGCCGGCCAGAATCGGGGCGTCGGCATTTTCACGCCGGTGCTGGCCCGCTTCAAGATGCTGGCCCGGTACTACGGTGTCGAACTGCAGGCGGCCACCATTGCCGCGACGTTCGGCACCTATGTGACCAGCCCTTACGATCCTGACCAGGTTCGCGAGGCCTTGGACGATAGCGACGAGCTGTCGGCCTATCAGCAGATTCGGGCCGACTGGGCCGATGAGCGGCCCGCCATGCTTTCGGGGGCCCGCATTCCGACGCTTGCGCCGGGAGAGTCGATCACCTCGGTGGGAGCAGCACACCCGCATAGCGGCTTCGGTGAGTTCGCGCACGAGATGTTGCGCACTTTCGCCGCCGCTGCCGGCATTTCGGCCGAGCAGGTGACGCAGGACTGGTCAAAGACCAACTATTCCAGTGCGCGGGCCGCGTTGCTGGAGAGCTGGAAAACGCTCACCCGGCGTAATACGGAGTTTAAGGTCGGTACGGCTACCCCGGTTTATTCCTGCTTTCTGCACGAGGCCATGGATCGCAACATGCTTCCGATGCCTCGCAATGCCCCGGACTTCCTGGAGGCCCGCACGGCCTATTCGCGTTGCGAATGGTTGGGTGTTGCACGTGGCTGGGTGGATCCGGTGAAAGAGAAGGAAGGCGCGATTCTGGGCATCAAGGGTGGCTTGTCGACCCTCAAGCGCGAATGCGCCGAGCAGGGGCTCGACTATGAGGAGGTTATCCAGCAACGGGCGGCGGAAGTTGCCCAGTTCAAGGAGGCCGGGCTGCCGCTGCCAGAGGGCTATGCCCCGCTGAACCCCAACCAACCAAATCCCATGAACGAGCCAACATCAGAATGACCAACTACCCGCATCTGGCGCAGAAGCTATTCAACGTGCCGCTGGCCATCACGCCGCAGAAGGCAGAAATCGTCATGGCAGCGCTGGCTGATCGTTTCGGCTTGGCGCGCCTGTTTCACGGCAATGGCCGTGTCGTCGCGCTTGACGACTGGGACGACGATATCGGCGAACCGGCATCCAGCCGCGCTTATGAAGTGGTCCAGGGTGTGGCGATCATTCCAGTGACCGGCACGTTGGTGCAGAAGCTGGGCACCATGCGACCATATTCCGGGATGACCGGGTATGACGGTCTTCGGGCATGCCTGAGCATGGCCCTGGAGGACAAGTCGGTCAAAGCCATTGTCCTGGACATTGACAGCCCTGGTGGCGAGGTGGCCGGCTGTTTTGACCTGGCCGATGCTGTTTACAAGGCCCGAGGCAAAAAGCCGATCTGGGGCATCCTGTCCGAAAGTGCCTATTCGGCAGCCTATGCCCTGGCCAGCGCGTGCGACTACGTTACGGTACCGCGTACCGGGGGCACCGGCAGCGTCGGTGTCATCTGCATGCACGTCGATATGTCCAAGGCCCTTGGCAATGCCGGCGTCAACGTCACGCTGATTCACTACGGTGACCGCAAGGCAGACGGTGCCGATTCCCGACCGTTATCGAAACAGGCCCTGGCCCGCTATCAGAGCGATGTCGACGCCATGGGCGAACTGTTCGTAACGACCGTGGCCCGTAACCGTGGACTGTCGGCCAAGGTGGTTCGCAAGACCCAGGCCACCACCTTCCTCGGTGCCGAAGGTGTCGATATCGGTTTTGCTGATGCCGTCATGGCTCCGGACGAAGCTTTCCGCGCCTTGCTCAAGACGCTTCACTGAGTTCAACCCCCAACACCCCTATTGAGGTTTTCCCATGTCCCTTTCTTCTCGACTGGCGGGCGCGCTGTCGTTCGCCCATCTGGCAGGCATTGGCGCCCGACGCGGCCAGGCCGCACGGGCCGATGATGATCTGCCTGAAGACGATGACCGCGATGATGACGATGAGCGCGACGACGATGACGAGCGCGAGCCGGATGGCAAAAAAAGCAAACGCGCGCGCCGTGCCAAGCGTGCCAAGAGCAGCAAGCGTGGCAAGCACGCTGATGACGATGACCCGGACGCCGAAGACGACGATCCGGATGCCGACGACGATGACCCGGACGCTGATGATGACGATCCGGATGCCGATGATGACGATGACAGGGATCCCCCGTTGGGGCGCAAGGCGCGGCGCGCCAAGCGGGCTGATGACGATGATCCAGACGCTGATGATGACGAGGACGAGTTGCATGGCAAGAGTGCCGCCGCCCGCGCTCGTCGCCGTGAGCGCGCCCGTTGCGCGGCCATCTTCGGTTCTCGCAATGCCGGCCGTAACCCGGCACTGGCCGCCAATCTGGCGTTCAACACCAGCATGAGCCGCAAGCAGGCCTTGGCGGTGCTGCGCGATACCCCGGCGGGCAACCCTGGTGCTAACGGCCGAGCCAACCGCAATCCCCAGCTGGGCTCCGAAGGTGGGCACAACGCAGGCCGTACCGATCAGGTCGCAGGTAGCTGGGATCGCGCCATGGGCAAAGCCCGCGGCTGATTGAAGTCATTCACGTTTCGCAGGAGAAACACATGTCGTACGTTCCTCAAGTCCCGCTGGTGGAGAATCGCCATGCGGGTGGCTTCATCGTGTCGCAGGCCAATGGGCACCTGTCCATTGACGGCGTGCAGTTGTCCGGTGGTCACGGTGTTCTGCAGGCCGGTACCGTACTGGGCTATTCGGCCCTGAATTACACGGCTGTCGGCGCCGCTGTTCCGGGCAACTCCGGCAACGGCACTCTGGGCGGTGTGGTCGCCAAAGCTCCGGCCATGGTGGGTGTCTACACCGTCACGCTGATCTCGGACACCGAGTTCATCGTCGAGACCCCCAATGGTCAGCCCGTGCCGGCATTGGGTGGCACGGTCGACCCCGGCGATGACCAGGACGTGGTCACCGGGCCCGGTACCGTCGGTGATGTGTTCAATGCCCACGGCATCGGCTTCAAGCTCAGTGCCGGAGCCACGGCGTTCGTCGAGGACGACAGCTTCACCATCACGGTGACTGAAACCGGCGAAGGCTGGCGGCCGGTGACCAGCGCATCGGCGGATATCACCCGTTACGGCGTGCTGTATCGCATGACCGACACCGAACGCGGCGATGTACACGCTGCGGCTGTCGTGCGTCAGGCCGAGGTCAACGCCGAGGAGTTGATCTGGGATGCGTCGCTCAGTGCCGCGCAACAGAACGCCGCGACGGCGGCCCTGGAACTGCAGGGCGTCATTCAGCGCTGATCTAGCCCTGAACCTTCATTGATTACAGCCCGCTTCGGCGGGCTTTTGCATTTCAAGGAGCCTTCATGGCCTCGCTGAACATTTTCAACCGGGATGCCTTTTCCGGAATCGCCCTGACCACCGCTATCGAAAAGTATCCGTTCCTGCCCACCGGTGTCGGTGAGCTGGGGCTGTTCACGCCCAATCCGATTCGCACCACGGCGCTGGCCGTCGAGGAACGGCAGGGCAAACTGGTCCTGATCCCGTTCTCCGAGCGCGGCGAAGAAGGCACCCAGCGCGTCACCGAGCGGCGTAAGGCGCGTTACTTCGAGGTGCCGCGTCTGATGCACTCGGACACTATCACCGCTCAGGAAATCCAGAATATCCGCGCCTTCGGCAGCGAATCTGAGCTGATGCAGGTGCAGACCGAAGTGGCGCGCCGCCTCAACGGTCCCACTGGCCTCACCAGCAACATCGAGTACACCTGGGAATTTCAGCGCCTGGCAGCAATTCAGGGCATGTGCCTGGATGCGGACGGTGAGATCAAGTTCGACTGGTTCGCAGAGTTCGGCATCGAGAAACCCAAGGACATCGTGTTTGACCTGGGCATCAATCCGGACGGTTCGGCCATCAAGCCCAACTCCCTGCGTCCGCTGTGCAACAACATCGTGCGAACCATGGCGCGCAAGTCTCAAGGGGCCTTCCTGCCGTCGACCGAGGTCTATGCCATGTGCGGCGACGACTTCTGGGACCGCTTGACCAGCCACCCTGATGTGACCAAAACCTATTACAACTGGGCGGCGGCACAGGAGTTGCGCCAAGGCAATGCCTTCCAGGCGATGCGCTTTGGCGGCATCAACTGGTTCAACTACCGGGGTTCGGATGATGGCAAGACCATTTCGGTCAAGCCGAACGAGGTGAAGTTTTTCCCCAAAGGCGCTCCTGGCATCTTCGAAGTGGCCTACGCGCCTGGCGAGACCTTCGAGTGGGTCAACACGCCCGGCAAGCCGATCTATGTCCTGCCGATCCCGGATCTGCAGCGCAACATGTGGTGGAAAGCCGAGGTGTACAGCTACCCGCTGCACATCTGCACCCGTCCGGAAGTGCTGATGTCCGGCAAGTTGAAGTAACCATGCCCATCGATTGGGACGCGGTTGTACTCGGGCCGCTGGAGCGGGTGTTTGGTGAGGGTGACAAGGCCGGCGGGCCGATCATGTATTACCCGCAGGACGGTGAGCCCTATGCCATTGATGGAGTGTTCGACGCAGCCTGGCACGATGTGACGATGGTCAACCCCATGGTTGAAGCCAACACTACTCAGCCAGTGCTGGGCGTACGCCTTTCTGCATTCCGAGTCGACCCGCAGCAGGATGACGAGTTGTATATCCCGCGCACCGGAAAACGGTACCTGATCAAGGATGTTCAGCCGGATAGCCATGGTGGTGCAAAGCTGATGCTGGGGGTGATGCGATGACTACGACATCTGAGTTGCGGCAGCTTGCTGTTGCTGCCCTTAAAGGGGCGACATCTGCGGGCGACAGGGTGTATGCGGCCAGGACCTGGCCTACGACCAAGGGCAGCTACCCGTTGATTTATCTGTATACGCCGGCAGAGACCAAGGAAGGTCTGGGCCGCAACGGGGCGCCGCAATACACCGTGACAGCAACGCTGCGTATCGCTGTACGGGTTGAGGTGCCGACGATGGCAAAAAATGCCGGCGCCGAGCAGGCCACGCTGGAGCTGGAAGCCCTTCAGCGCCGAATCGAAAGGATTTTGATCAACAACCCGGCGCTGATGGAGCGGGTTCAGCAGTTCCCCTTCATTCATGCCGAAATGGTTGATGACGGGGAGGGCGAGTCCGATCTTGCCGAGCTGGTTATGGATGTCGGCATCGAGTTCTACCAAGGGCCTGAATACTTCTACCCCATCGACGACGAGCCCGATCCAGGCGAAGGCTTTGATGCTGCTGCAGCGATTGCTGCCATCGCGCCGGTGAATCCGCTGCTCGATCTTCGGATCAACAACGACCTGGTCGATATCGTCGACCCGACCGGCACTTATGCCGATCCGCCGTTTCCCGATGCCGTCACACCGGCGCCGAGGACCAGCGGCCCTGACGGCCGTAATGAAAGCGGCCTCACCTTTGAATTTACGCCGCAGGAGTAATCATGCGCATCTATCCAACCCCTGGCCTGGTCGTTCGCGACCCGGTCAAGCGCGACATCGTGCCCGAATCGGGCCGTGAAGTGCCCGACGACGTGTTCTGGCAGCGGCGCCTGGCTGACGGCGATGTGAGCTTGACGCCGCCCGAGGCGGTGCAGGTGCCCGATAGCGCCGGTACCGAAAGCACGGATGCCTCGCCGCCACTGGCTGAGCCCGACGACGAGCAGGATCTGCCTGCAGACGATGCGGGTGACGATCAATGACCGTCCCATTCAGCAATATCCCGTCGAACCTGCGCGTACCGCTGTTCTATGCCGAGGTCGACAACAGCCGTGCAAACAGCGGCGCGCAGACCCAGCGTACGCTGATTATCGGCCAGGTGACCGCAAGCGGTAATGCGGTGGTCAACGTGCCGGTGCTGGGGCAGGGCGTCAGCGATGCGCAGGCCAAAGGCGGTCTGGGCTCGATGCTGGCCCTGATGACGGCGGCCTACAAAGCGTCTGACGACTTCGGTGAAATCTGGTTTCTGCCGCTGGCCGATGCGGCCGGTAGTACGGCAGCCTCCGGTACCCTTGCGGTGGCGGGCACCCCGACCGCGACAGGTGTGGTGTCATTGTATGTCGCTGGCCAGCTGCTGAGCCTGACTGTTACTGCCGGCGAACTGGCGGCCGACATCGCGGTAGCTCTGGCGGCGCTGGTGAATAGCTCGCCGGATCTGCCGGTCACCGCAGCGGCCACCGGCGTTACGGTAACGCTCACGGCCAAGAACAAAGGCTTGTCCGGCAACGAGATTGACCTGCGCCTGAACTACCGGGGTACTGCCGGTGGCGAAGCAACCCCGGCCGGCTTGACCCTGATCATCACGCCGATGGCTGCGGGTGCGACCAATCCGGTACTGACCGCTGCGCTGGCTAACCTGGGCGACGAGTCGTTCGACTTCATCGTCTGCCCGTACACCGACACGGCCTCGCTCGATGCGCTCAAAACCCTGCTCAACGACCGCACCGGTCGCTGGAGCTATGCCAACCAGATTTATGGCCACGTGTTCGCCGCCCAGCGCGGCACGCTCGCAACGCTGGCCACTGCCGGCAATGCGCGTAACAACCAGCACGAGACGATCATGGGGTTCAACAACTCCCCATCGCCGGCGTGGGTCTGGGCTGCCGACGTGGCAGGTGCCGCTGCCGTGGCGTTGCGTGCCGATCCGGGCCGACCGCTGCAAACGCTGGCACTCAGCACCGTGCTGGCACCGCCGACGGCTTCACGCTTCATGCTGGGCGAGCGCAATACCCTGCTGTGGGACGGTATCTCGACATTCACGGTGGCCAGCGACGGCACTGTGGCCATCGAGAACCTGATCACGACGTATCAGAAAAACGCCTACGGATCGGCTGATGACAGCTACCTGCAGGTGGAAACGCTGTTTCTGCTGATGTTCGTGCTGCGCGCTCAACGCACGCTGATCACGTCGAAGTATGGGCGGGTGAAGCTGGCCGCCGACGGCACCCGGTTCGCCCCAGGTTCGGCCATCGTGACGCCATCGATCATCAAGGCCGATTTGATCGCCCAGTACACGACGCTGGAATACCAAGGGTTCGTGCAGGACGCCCAGGCCTTTGCACGAGCCCTGATCGTCGAGAAGAACGCGACGAACCCGAACCGCGTCGACGTGCTGTGGCCTGGCACGCTGATCAACCAGCTGCGCGTGTTCGCGCTGCTTGCGCAATTCCGCCTGTAACCACCCAGGCATTCATTCATGGCCGCTTTAGAGCGGCTTTTTTTCGCCTGGAGAAATGACATGGCAAATCCAAATCGCCTGGCGGGTACCTGTTACCTGTCGGTCGACGGCAAGAGCTACATGCTGGCCGGTGACTTTTCGTACCGCACGTCTGGGGTAAAGCGCGAGACGCTTTCCGGTCAGGACGGTGTTCACGGGTTCAGCGAGAGCCCGTCGGCCGGCTACATCGCGGCCACCGTCCGCAACTCGGGTGAGTTGAGCCTGGACGATATCAACGCGATGGACAACGTCACGGTGGTGGCCGAGCTGGCCAACGGCAAAACCATCATCGGCAGCAACATGTGGACCATCGATCAACAAGAAGCCAAATCATCCGACGGCACCATCGAGGTGAAGTGGGAAAGCGCATCCGTGAAGGAAAACTGAGTCATGAACGAACAAGACGAAATCGTTATCGAGTTTGCAAAACCCATCCAGCTGGGCAAGGGCGAGGATGCTCTGACCTACGACAAGGTGACATTGCGCGAACCGCTCGCCGGCGAACTGGAAAAGGCCTCTCGCGCCGATACTTCCATCGGCTCGGTCATCGACATGATCAGCCTGATTAGCAAAGTTCCACGCGGCGTTGCCGAGCGTATGACCCAACGTGACCTGAGAAAGGCGGACCTGTTTTTCCAGGGTTTTTCCTGATCTGGTCAGATGGCCGGAGCGGATGGCCAGAGCTGATTGCTGAGCTGACCAGGTATTACAGATGGGGCCCCAAGGATGCATGGGGGCTCACGCTGAAAGAGCTTGGCTGGTGGAATGACCAGGCCAGGCGTATGGAAGCGACTCCGGCGGAGTAATCGCAGTGTCGAATACATTCACGATCACCATCGGCGCCGTGGACAAGGCCACCAGCGTGGTGCGCAAGGTCAACGGCGAGGTAGCCCGGCTGGTCCGGCCATTCCAGGACGTTGGCCAGTCGTTCAAGAACCTCGGCAAGGAGTTGGGCTTTGAGCGACTGGGCCGAAACCTGACCGGAATCGGCCGTGAGGCCGGTGTGGCTGCCCGGGGTGTGGCGTCGATTGTGGCCCCGCTGGGGGCTGTGACGGGCGTGACATCGGTGGCCGGTGTAGTCGCGCTGGCGACGAGCTGGGGGCACCTGGGGCGTGCTATCGATAGCAGCGCCCGAGGCATCGGCGTCAGCGTTGGTGAGCTGCAGAGCTTTCAGGGCGCGGCGAAGTTTCTCGGGATCAGTACCGACCAGACCAGTGCCAGCTTGTACGGTCTGGCGGGTGTCATGCAGGACGCGCAGTGGGGCCGTAATCAGGGCGCACTGCTGATGTTCAACCGTCTCGGGATCGGCCTTAAACGCACTGCCGACGGCACATGGGACGTGGTCGGGCAGTACAAAGCGATTGCCAATGCCATCGCAAAAGAGGCGGACCCGCAGAAACAGGCAATGATTGCCCGTGCCTTCGGCATGGAAAGCATGTTGCCATTCCTGCGTCAGGGCGCTGCCGGCATCGAGCGTTATGAGGGCATGGTCAAGCGTCTGGGCTATGTGATGAGCGATGACGCGGTGAAGCGCGGCAAGGAGTTTTCCGTCAGCTTGGCGGGGCTCGGTATTGCCATTGATGGCGTCAAGCGTTCAATCGGTGATTCGCTGATTCCGGCGATCAAGCCTCTGGTCGACCAGTTTTCCAACTGGCTGGCTCTCAACCAGCAGCTGATCAGTACAAATATCGGCGAGTGGGCTCAAGGATTTGCCAACTGGATTGGCAAGATCGATTGGGCCAAGGTGGGCGAGGGTATCGTCAACTTTGGCAAGGGTATAGGGAAGCTGGTTGACTGGCTGGGCGGCTGGGAAAACGCCGCCATTGGTGTGGTTGCGATCATGAATGCGGGGCTGATTGCCGGCGTAGTGACGTTGGGTATCACCCTCGGCCGAGGTCTGGTCGGCATCGGCATGTTTATCCGCATGCTGACGCGCTGGAAGGGAGCGGCGAATGCGGCCGGGGCGGCAACGGACGCCGCTGCAGGCGCCGCAGCGCGAGCGGCTGCAGTAGGCGCAGGCGGTCGGGCCTTTGGGACCGGCATGTTTGGTCTGGGCGCTGTGGGCCTTGGCGCGCTGTTCTACTCGCCGACGCTCAACGACGGTGAAGATGAGGAAATTGCCCGGATCCGTGCCCGTCAAGGCCTCCCGGCGGTCGAGCAGCAGACGCCGGATCAGGCCAGCCGTGAGCGATCCACGTCCGAGGCCTGGAAGATGCTCAGCGGCGTCGACAAGGATCAGTCAATTGCTGCGATGGACTTCTTCAAGTCCAAGGGCTGGAGCACCGCCGCGTCTGCCGGCATCGTCGCCAATGGCGTGGCTGAAAGCGGCCTCAATAATCGTGCCCTGGGCGACTGGGGACGAGCGCGGGGAATCTTTCAGTGGCATCCCGATCGGCAACGCGAATTCGAGAAATTCGCCGGATTCCGGATCACCGATGAGCGTGCCACGCGGGAGAAACAGCTTGAGTTCGCTCACTACGAGCTGACTCAAGGCCGCGAGCAATCCGCCGGCGCGAAGCTGCGCGATGCACCTGATGCGCGCACGGCCGGCGCAATCGCTTCACGCAGTTGGCTGCGCCCGAAGGCGGTAGAAAAAGAGGCCGAGGTACGCGGCGCAATGGCAGACCAGCTCGCGGCGCCGCAAGGCCCCTATACCCGTCAAAAACAGCAGGTACCGGGAACGGCGCCTGCAGGCGGCGAACAGGGCGGTGGCGGCACCGTGAAGGTTGAGATCGAGCACATCAACGCGCCCGAAGGCACAAAAACCAGTGTCAAAACAACCGGCAACGTCGAGGTGAGTAGCCGCGTTGCCCGATCTGGAGTGGGGAACATTGCATGAGTCTGCTATCCGACATCGTCGACATCGCGGTCGAGTCGAACAAGACCTGGCAGGACCGACTCAACAAGGCCTCTTACCGGGGCGTGCCGTTTGCCGTGTATGGCGGCGAGGCCCGATTCGGGCGCCGCCTGGCCCTGCATGAATACCCGGGGCGCAACGTACCTTACGTCGAAGACCTGGGGCGCTCGACGCGTCGGATCCGTATGAGCGGTTTTATCGTCACCGACAGCGCGGTTTATGGCGGCGGTGACGTGCTGGCCCAGCGTGATGCGCTGGTAAACGCTGTAGAGCGTGCAGGGCCCGGCAAGCTTATGCACCCAACCCTGGGCGAGCTTAACGTCAGCATCGTCGACGGTGGTTTCAGCGTGATCGAGCGCTGGGACATGGGCCGGTACTTTGAAATCAGCTTCATTTTCATCGAGTCCGGCGAGCGGGTTTTCCCGAAAGTCACGTCATCGAGCAAGAGCCTGCTGGAAAAGCTGGCCGATGCGCTGGGGCTGGGCGGCGTGCTGGACTTCGTGAAAAAGGTGATCGGCTTCGTCAAGAAGGCCATCAGCATTGTCGAGGGCGTAATCAAGTTCGGCAAAGCCATTGTCGGCATGGTCGTCGGCGTGATCGCCGGTTTCAAGAATCTGGTCGGCCGCATCACCAGTGCTGTGAAAGGCATCATGGGTCTGGTCGGTCTGATATCCGGCAACACCGGGCGTTACAGTAACGGCAACGTCAGCAGCGCCCTGATCGCGAGTCGCAAGCAAAAAGGCACGTCGATGGAGGACCTGATTGCGAAAAACACCGCGAACCGGGCCGCCGTCGATGAGGCGATGGACCGCCTGACGGCCTCGGCCGAGACGCTTGATGCTTCAAACAGCGAAGTCCTGACCACCGCGCTCGATGACGTCATGAACGCACTGGTCGCGGGCATTCCCGATCCAGGCGGTGCCATCGTGCTGCTGGGGCCTCTGGCAACGTACCGGCCCGATACCTTCACCAGCAATAGCGATCTGGGGATTGCGAAAAACGTCGCTCAGGAGGCCACCAGCGCGCTGATACGGCGTGCGGCCATTGCCGCGATTGCGCGGGTGTCGGCGGATTACGCGCCGGCGTCGCACGACCAGGCCATCGACACCATGAATGTCGTGGTCGGCTACATCGATGCGGAAATCCTGATTGCCGGCGATGCCGGCGACGACGACAGCTACAACGCGCTGCGCGACCTGCGCGGTGGCATCGTCACCGCGTTCACGACCAGCGGCGCAACCCTGCCGCGTCTTGAGACGTTTGCGTTCAACGCGCCGATGTCTTCGCTGGTGATGGCCAATCGGCTTTATCAGGATCCTGCCCGCGAGCGCGAGCTGATCGAGCAGGCCAACCCCATTCATCCTGCATTCATGCCAGTCAGCGTAAAAGCCCTGGCAACCTGAGGCGCGCCCTGTGGAACCCGAAGAACTCTACCTGACCGCTGATGGGTCGGTGGTCACCGGCTGGACGGATATCCGTGTGACCCGTGGCATCGAGCGGCTGCCGTCTGACTTTAGCGTCGGCCTGACCGAGCTATACCCGGGTGAATTGGACCGCCTGGTCATCGAGCCCGGCGCGGCGTGTGAGGTACGGCTGGGCAATGACCTGGTCATCTCCGGCTATGCCGATCACTTCGTGCCGAGCTTCAGTGCCGGCGCCCATTCGATTCAGGTGGCGGGCCGCTCCAAGTGCGCCGACCTGGTCGACTGCGCAGCTGAATGGCCCGGCGGGCAGATAAGTAATGCCAACGTGCTGGGCATCGCCCAGAAACTGGCGTCGGTCTACAAGGATCTGCCGGTCACCAGCGACATTGCAGACCTGCCGATCCTGCCGCAGAGCAACCTGATGCTGGGTGAATCGGCGTTTGAAATCATTGACCGTATGGCCCGGTTTTCAGCGGTGCTGGCCTACGACCTGCCTGACGGCGGGCTGTTTCTCACCCGCGCCGGCACCCGGCAGGCGGCGAGCGGGTTGGTCGAGGGCCTGAATGTTCAGGCCGCGTATATCCATTACTCGGCTGACCAGATCTATTCGGACTACGACGCCTATATACAGTCGGTCGATACCTACACCGATCTGGGGCAGGGCGGCAACCAGTTGCAGAAAGTCCGAGATTTTGGCGCGAAGCGACACCGCACGCTGGTGATCATTTCCGAAGGCGGCGGGCTGGGCAACGAGATTGCCATGCAGCGCGCAACCTGGGAGAGCGCACGGCGCTGGGGTCGCTCGCGGGTCGTGAAAATCATCACCGACAGTTGGCGGGACGCTGACGGGGCGTTGTGGGAGCCCAACACCCTGGTGCCGGTGTCGATCCCCCGGCTGAAACTAGTCGCTGACAGCATGCTGATCAGCGAAGTCACGTTTCTCAAAACGCCTGAGAACGGCACCACGGCTGAGCTGACGCTGATGTCTCCCGAAGCGTTCCTGCCGCAACCGATCAACCTGACGCCCTTGTGGGGTGAATTTGCCGAGGTACAGCCCATTGAATGATGCCGAGGGAGTCATGGCCCGGCTCTGGCGCCGGATCCAGCTGACCACGTCGTGGGCACGGGTCACATTCAGCGACGACAGCCAGACCGCCCAGTTGCTGCAGGTGAAACTCAACGACAGCGAAACCCGGGACAAAACGCCCCGGGTGGCCGAGTTCGGTTTCACGTCGCGGCCGCCGGCGGGTTCTGATGTTGTTGTGGTGTTCCTGGGCGGGGACCGATCCAAAGGGGTGGTGATTGGTACCGCGCACCAGGTGAGCCGGCCCCGGGGGCTGGCTGTAGGCGAGGCGCAGGTCTATGACCTGTGGGGCAAGTCGATTTACTTCACTGCGGCCGGCGGCATCGTGATCGAGGCGCAAGGCACGCCGGTGACGGTCAACAATGCCACCGTGGTGACGATCAATGCGACCGACAAGGTGCTGCTCAACACGCCGCTGCTGGAGGTGACCGGCGATATCAAGGCCGGTGGCGAAATCAGCGACAAGGTACGCGCCATGTCGGCCGACCGCGCCATCTACAACGGCCATACCCATGGCGGTGGCCAGACACCAGGACAACAGCAATGACCGATATCACCACCGTCTGGATCATCGAGACCGGCACCGGCGACTGGTCCATTACCGGCGGTGCGCTGGCCAGCGGCAACGACCTGGCCAGCGCGGTACTGATCAGCCTGTTCACGGATCGGCAGGCCGATGCCGACGACGTTTTGCCGGACGGCAGCGATGACCGGCGCGGCTGGTGGGGCGATGACGGTGCCGAAAAGTCCATTGGTTCGCGCCTCTGGCTGCTGGATCGCTCGCGGTTGAATCAGGACGTGTGCAACACCGCGAAGGTCTACATCGTCGAGGCATTGCAATGGGTCATCGATGACCAGGTCGCTGCCCGGGTCGACGTGTCGACCGCGATCAACGGCCGCTCGCGGATGGACGTCCTTGTCACGCTGACCCGCGCCGATGGCAGCCGCGTGCCGCTGCAGTACAGCTGGGTCTGGTCCTGACCTTCAAAACCTTATGACAGCCGCCTGCGGGCGGCTTTTTTGTGCCTGGAGCTGACCTATGCCTTTCATGCGCCCGACTTTGTCGGACCTGCGTGCGCAGGTGTCCGCCGACATCACCGCAGGCCTGCCCACGGCAGACGGCCTGCTGCGCTTTTCGAACCTGGGCATTCTCGGCACGGCTGTTGCCGGCCTTGGCCACCTGAACTACGGCTATCTGGACTGGATCGCCAAGCAAGCGGTGCCGTTTACGGCCTCGGCCGAGTACCTGGAGTCGTGGGCGGCGCTGAAAAAGATCTACCGCAAGAAGGCCACGGCGGCCCAAGGGCGGGTCACGCTGTTCGGCACACCGGATGTGTTGATCGATGCCGGCACTGAGGTCACTCGCAGTGACGGGGCGGTTTTCACCACCACCGTTACGGTAACGGTGGGTGATAACAACCAGGCCGTCGTCACAGTCCAGGCGGCCATTGCCGGCGATGCCGGCAATACGGCCGTCGGCAGTGCCATGACGCTGGGGTCCTCAATCACCGGCGTCCAGTCCACCGGTGCGGTCACGGGCGTCATCACCGGCGGCGCCGATCAGGAAAAAGACGATTCGTTGTTTGCGCGCATGCTCGATGCGTTCCAGAACACGCCGAAAGGCGGATCCGGGGCCGACTACGTGTCGTGGGCGATGGAAGTCAGCGGCGTGACCCGAGCATGGTGCGCGCCAAGCGGTTTCGGCGCCGGGACGGTGATCGTTTACGCCATGCTCGATGACGCCAACGTCGAACACGATGGCTTTCCTCAAGGTACTAACGGGGTTTCCAGCATTGATCCTCGGGCGACACCGGCGAACACGGCGGCCGGCGATCAGCTGATCATTGCGAATCACTTGTTCGACGTGCAGCCGGTGACGGCCATGGTGTACGTGTGCAGCCCGGTACCGCGAGCCGAATCGTTCACGCTCACCGGCCTGGCCAACGCCTCGACGACAACCCGAGCGGCGGTCGAGGCCGCGATCCGCGAGGTTCTTGCTGAGCAGGGCGAGCCCAAGAAAGGATCGATTGTCGAGCTGTCGGCGATTGATTCGGCGATTGCTGCCGTCGCCGGCACTGCCGGCTTTGTGATGACGGCTCCGACGCAAAACATCGTCAACGTGCTGGGCCAGCTGCCGGTGCTGGGTGCGGTCGACTATGTCTAAGTATTCCCGCGACGACTTCACCGGCGCCTTACTGGGCCTGCTGCCACGTGGGCGGGTCTGGCCCAAGGAGCTGGCCAGCGTCCAGGCGCAGGCAGCGGGGTGCTATGCCCCGACCTTTGAGCGCATCAGCGAGACGGCTGTGGCGCTGCTCGTCGATGCGTTCCCGGGCACTACGACCGACCTGCTGAGCGAATGGGAAACGACTTTGGGCCTGCCGGATGCCTGCACCGTGCCGGGCTCTCAGACGCTGGCAGAGCGGCAGGAGGCGGTGGCCGACAAGATATCGGCATCTGGTGGGCCTCAGCGGCCGTACTTCATCGGGATCGCTTCGCGACTGCGCTTGAACATCACGATCAACGAATACGAAACCCTGACCGTCGACAACGGCGCCGTCGGGTCCTTTCTCTATGGCGACGGCTGGCCATGGTCGTGGCTGGCCCAACTGCCGGTCACGGCCTACGGGACGATGGCAGCGAACACGCTCAATTGCCGCCTGCAGACCGAGGCGCCGGAATACACAAACGTAGCTTTGGGGTTTGGCGGCGACATCGCGGCGCGTGTATCAGGCATTGCTGATCATCTGTTTGGCGTCATCCACTACATCACGCCGGCGGCCGTTGCCGGCAGCGAGGATTTTTAATGGAACTCATCTCTGCCTGGACCGATCTGGTGCAGCCGGACGGCCGGTTTCGCTACGGCAGTCTGGTAGCTGGCCAGGCGCCGACGCCGCTCAAGGCTGAATGGCTAAACATGATGCAGGAAGAGCTGGCCAGCGTTGTTCTGCACTTCTTGCCCGCACTGGACAAGACCAATAACAAACAGTTGCTCAAAGTCCTGGTCGACAAGTTTGCACAGAAAGCCACGACGCTGGCGGGGTACGGCATTCTGGATGCGTACACAAAAAACGAGACCGATTTTCTCCTTTCGAAAAAAGCCAACTGGGCCACAACAATAGCCGGCTATGGCATTACCGATGCGTATACGAAGACTGAGATAGATGCCGCTAAAGCGGCGAAAGCCACCACGTTAGCGGGTTATGGCATCGCCAACGCCTATACCAAAACAGAGGTCGACAATGCTAAGGCGGCGAAGGCCACTACCTTGGCCGGCTATGGTATTGCTGATGCCTATACGAAGCTTGAAATTGACACCGCGCTCGGGCTGAAGGCGAACAAGAGCACGTCGAGTCTGGGGGTGAATGGCTGGCATCTGGATGCGTCGACTGGGCGGCTTGAGGTGTGGGGGCAGGTTTCTCTCGTGGTACCCACCAATGTGGGGGATCGGGTCGATGTCGCGGTGGTGTTTCCTAAGGAGTTTCCAGTTGCAGCATTCAACGTAACTTGCTCTAACACTGGGGGCAACAGTTCGGAAATCGTAGAGAACATGATCGGGTTCAGTGCCGTGACTAAAACAGGCATGACTGTTTCTGCAAAGCGGGTGGCAGGGACTCAAACTGGAACCGAAGCCACCATTGTGCATTACCGTGTCATAGGTAATTGATTAACCAAACTTCGTCACTTTATTTGTAAGCCCGCGCAATGCGGGCTTTTTATTGGGCTGAAAAATATGGCGACTGATATTTCTGCGCTTGAGGCGTATGCCGGGCAACTGTCCGAGGCTGCTTTAAAGTCTCAGGCAGCGGCACAGCTGCAGCATGAGTACATACACGGCGGCAAGACTGCGGATGTTACAACCGAGTCGGGCGCGTTGCCGACACTGGCTAAGCAGGCTGCGCAGTCGCAAGAGAAGGTTACAGAGGTACTTATTGATGTAGCGTCTCAGATCACAGGGAGTGGTACTTATCCGACGATTGAGCGGGGTCTGCAAAAAACCGTAAACGGAGCTTATTTCAGCGTCCCTAGCGTAGCCAACAAAGAGTATTTGATCCTTTATGAGAATGTTTCTGGTACGGCTGTAGAGCGCAAGAAATATCCGAGTACGACGGCGCTCAATAAAACGGTCAGGTCATTTAAGACTGTGCCATTGATGTTGGTCGAGCTTGAAGCTGACGCAGAAGTAAGGGCTGTCGTTACTCATGATCCAGTCCCCGGAAACAATGGCTGGTATGAGAAGGTTGGCGAATCGGGCACGGGTGGGTGGCGGTGGGTAGATAATCAGCCGGCAACGTCCTCTGAACTAAACGGGTTGCGCAAACAGGTAAGCCCACAAAAGCGCCCCAGTGATAAGAACAGTTTCAACGCGCCGTTGACTTTCGGGGTGGCTGGCGCCCAAATTCTTTTTGGTGTGCATCAGATAGTGCCAAGCGGCCCATCACAAACCAAGGGCGCTGTGCCAATGGTTGGTGACACACCTATCTTACCGATGCGCACCATGCTGCGGCCTAGCAGCGAAAACTTCCCTGATACTGAAGTTTTGATTATGTCGGGTGACTCCGTAATGATGGAGTCGGGCGGTTCAGGAACACCAGTTATCCCCGTTGTGACTTACGACGCCAAACTGATCAGCGAACAGAACAAGTCGCCGGTAGCTAAGCGTTACGCGCTGATCAGCGGAGGCCAGGTTTGGGCTTACGGGCCGGCTACTTCCGCGCAGATCACGCAGACCGGAACGTGGTTGGCTGCTCAGGCGGTGAGCTTCGATATCATCAAGGCGCTGAAGGTAAACCCTACAGATGCTGCGAAACCGCAGCCTCATTCTATCTTCCGTGACGGGCGTATTTTCCGGGATGGTCAGGTGCTGTTTCACAAGCTCTACACGGGCCAGAGCCTGGCTCTGGGCTCGAGGGGTATCGTGCCGAACCTGGCGGGTGAATACACCATTGGCGGCGTTAAGGGCAACCTGTTCTCACCTGCGGCGCCTGTGGGCTATGCCGACAAGCTCTGGACTCTGAGTGGCGGCCCGCGCCCCTCGAACTGGGAAGGAACCACAGCCTTTGACCCGACCCGGGAGTACGTTTCCGGAGTTCTCGGTGAGACTCAAGCGACGACCTACATGCTCGAGACTCGAAAGTGGCACGAGCGCGAGACCTCAGTGCTGCCGCAGCTGATCTGCAGCATTTCTGCGGTAGGCGGTACCGCTTACTCTGGCTTGAAAAAAGGTACCCCGACCTACACGAACGCGCTTTCACAGATCACCACTGCCAAGGATATCGCCGGCAGGATGAACCTGGATTACGTGGTGCCCAGCATTTCCATTGTGCACGGCGAGAGCCAGAGCAACACCACGCGCGCAGAATACGTGGCGTATCAGCTTGAATGGGGCAACGACTACCGTACTGATATCCCGGCAATTACCGGTCAGCTTATTCCGCCACTGGTTTTCATTTCCCAGATGCTCACCGGTGATCCTGGCGTGGCCATGGCCGGCATTCCCCTGGCCCAGACCGACGTTTGTGAGAGTACAGAATGGTTCATCATGGTAGGCCCAAAATACAACGAACCGTATTTCGATAAGTACCACATGTTGGCGCCTGGTTACATGAACATGGCTGGCCGAGAAGCCCGAGCCGAGCGTCTTACCCAGGTCAGCGGTAAATGGCAACCGTTGAAGGTGTTGTCGGCGGCCGTATCCGGCGCCGTGATAACGCTGAAACTCAACAACTTGCCCAGCGGAAACGCGGGTACCCCTGGCCCTATCGGCAAGTTGGTGGCCGATACTGCACTGGTTAGCGATCCGGGGAATTTGGGCTTCGCGCTGTCTTCTGGAACTATCAGTAGTGTTGTTGTAGGTGTCGATGGTGCCTCTATTGTTATCACCGCGGCTGCGCCGATTGCAGCTGGCACTACGCTGACCTACGCCTTGCAGCCAACGCTGGAAGAGCCGCAGAACGGCAATGGTCGTCGTGGATGCATCCGTGATACCGACCTTCGCGACCTTTCACGCTTTGACGGTAAGCCAATTTATAACTGGCTGTGTGCTTTCTCAAAAAATTTGGAGCTTTAAAATGCCGCTTTCTATCCTGACTTTCCCTGGCTCTGCGTCTGTATCTGGCATGCCAAAACTTGATGTTTCTGACAGCGAAATTGAAGTTGCAAATATCCCAAGCCTAAAGTTCTGGCCAAGCCTCTTCGAATATGGCGTAAAAGAGGGTGTGGTCAAAGACCGCGTGACACGCAATGTCTTGCCAGCCTACGGTATTTCACAGCCTGCAACAAAGTTCACAGCGATGGTTAACGGCAAGAAAGGTTACACGGTCAGCGCCCTGGCAGACACGCTTATCATGCCGGGGTTTGATACCTCTGGCTCTTTCACAATCGCATGTGTTTGCGGTTCGAATGTTTCTTTTGGCAGCTTTTCTGAAAGTGCAGCTACAGATTCTGTGCCTGCACCGTGGGGAGTCTTTTCGGATGTAAGCCCAACCGGATTAGTATCGATGGTGTTCGGTACTATCGCAGTTGCTTCGTCGATTGCTGCAACATGGCCTATAAAGCTGTCAGCAACTGCTTTGACAGCTGTTGTTATCATTTTTGACCGAACGGCTGGTACGTTGGCTGTTCGTTACAACGGTCAGCAAATGTACGTTCGTACTGATGAGCTTATTAAAACCGTCAGTCTGAACAAAGAACTGTTGATAGGTGGTATGCGTGTTGCTGGCGCAGGTCGAGCTATCACTACGCGTGCCTTGGCAACCAACGCATTCATGGCGTTCAACTCCGCGCTTAAAGGTGAAGAATTGGCGTCGGTAGAAAATACGTTGCTGATCGCTGCTGCGGCTCCGGCTATTTAATCCCTCTCGCTCAAGCTGTTGTAACGACTACAAATTCCGGTACCCCCGACCGCCTTGAGCGGTTTTTTTTCGCCTGGAGAAAACTCAATGGCACGAATCGATGCCGCCCGTGCCGGCGGCAAAAACGTTTTGGCTTTCCTCGACATGCTCGCGTGGAGCGAAGGCACTTCAACCATCAAGAAAAGCGACGACGGTTACAACGTCCTGGTGGGTGGCACGCTGTTTGTTGATTACAGCAAGCACCCGCGAGTCCTGGTCGACCTGCCGCGCTACAAGATCAAGTCTACTGCCGCTGGCCGCTACCAGTTTCTGGCCCGAACCTGGGACGCCATCGTGAAGAACTACGGGTTCATCGGGCGGTTCATTCCCGAAGCCCAGGACCTGGCCGCCGTGAAGTTGCTGATCGAGTGCGGAGCTATGCCATTCATCAAGGCCGGACAGATACAGCAGGCCATCGCCAAGGCCTCTCCGATCTGGGCGAGCCTGCCTGGTGCCGGCTACGGCCAGCGTGAGCACAAGTTGGCCCAGCTGCTGGAAATCTACGCGAGCGAGCGGGCGCAGGAGGAAAAACCGGAGCCCGATCTGCTGGCAATGTACACGGCTGCCGGCGGGGAGCTGGCGTGATTGCCTTGGGCACTGCTGGTTCTGGCCGGTTCTGGCTGGCAGCGCTCGGCGTGCTGCTGGCCATCGGCCTGGCATTCGGCGCGCTGTACCTGGCCTACGATCACGGCCGTATGACCGAGCGGGCGGAGTGGCAGGTGCGCTGGAGCGGCCGAGACGCCGACGACACTGCTGCGCGGCTGAAAGCCACAGAAAACGAGCGCACCCGTGAGCGCGCCCTGCAGCAATCAATTGATCAGGTACAGGCCGATGCAGAAAAGCAGATCGATACCGCACTCACTCAAGCTGCTGATGCTGCCAATGCTGCTGACGGGCTGCGCAACCGAGTCAGCCAGTTACTCGCCGCCGATCGAGCGCGCCGCAATACCTGCACTGCCTCCAGCAGCGCGGCAGCCGAAAACCCCGGCAATCTGCTTGCCGTCGTGCTCGACAAATCTGTCGCAAGAAATCGGGAGCTGGCAGCAGCTGCTGACGCTGCCAGAGTAGCGGGGCTGGCGTGCGAGCGGGCTTATAATGCGTTGTCGCCCGACGCCTTGAGTGCCAGACTCCGCTGATGATCAAGGGGGGGCGCCATGAAAGGACTTGCTGTGGTTATTGCTGCTTTGCTGCTGCTTGGGTGTGCCAACCGTCCCGGGGACTGCGCCTTGGGCATGGCGCTGGATGTGTGCCTGCCAGGAACCAAAGGCCATGCCAACTGGCAAGCGAAGTTGAATAAAGCGCGACAGGATCATGAGCTTAAGGCTGCGGCGGACGACCAGCAGTGCCAGTCCTACGGGGCTAAGCCAGGGTCTGATGTCTACGTTAACTGTCGCGTGCAACTGGCTAAATAGCCGTCATTGGGCGGATTATCTCCGGTCCTTGGTTCTTTACATTCCCAACCCCACGGCCCACAGGATGCCAGCGGAAGTCCCCGGCAGGCCGGCACCCTGAACGCACAATCTCCGCCGCGCGCTCAACAGGCGTGTCCAGATCCAGCCATTCCTTGGCGAGCTCAGGAGTCAGCGTCAGTGGCTTGCGGTCGTGAATGTCGATCAGGCCTTTGTCTGCTGCAGCTGTGACAATCACGAAGCCGTCGAGGTCGTCCGGCTCGATATCCGTGTGCACTTCCGCAAGAGCAGCAAAGTAAAGGGGCTGGCCATCCTGGCTGGTGATGTAGTAGGGCTGTTTCTTCTTCGGATCGTTCGGATCTTTCACCCACTCATACCACCCGTTTGCTGGTGCCAGAGCTCGGCCATTCGGCCACAACCCCTTCCAGAATTTCCCCTCCAATAACGTGTCCGCCCGAGCATTGATCGGGTCGGCACGCTTTCCTTTTGCCCAGTGCGGCGCCCATCCCCACTTCACTTTGTCCACTCGTAAGCCGCCATCGGCAGGCCTGATCAGCTCAACGCGCGTCGTCGGTGCCACGTTGTATCGGTTGATAGGTTCGTGGTCATAGCCATTGATCACGACCAGCTCCAGTTCGAGCTGGCGCAGGTAGTGGTCGATAGATTCGTAGATCGAATAGCGTCCGCACATGATGGCCTCTCGTCGTCTTTTCCCTTATCCAACATTGACCTGCTAGCGATGTGATAGTTAACTGTATATGCATACAGTTACATTTCCCATTCACACAACATATCGCAGGCTCGCACGATGAGCGTCAAATTTTTGGGGCAAATAGCCCCTGGCGGCGTCAAGATTCCATTGTATTCCTTCCACGTCCCTGCGGGCTTCCCTTCGCCTGCCGCCGATCACATCGAACGGCACATCAGCCTGGATGAGCTTTTCGATATCCGGGCCCCGCATGTGTACCTTGCCCAAGTGTCTGGCGACAGCATGCAAGGTGCTGGTATCCATTCCGGCGATCTGGTGATCGTCAATTGCGGCTTGGAAGCCGAGCACGATGACATCGTGATTGCCTGCCTGAACGCTGAGCCTGTATGCAAACGACTTTATTCCCGCAACGGCACAGTAATTCTCAACTCTGAAAATCCTAAATATCCAGCCCGCCACATACTCGAAGGCGATGAACTGCAGATTCTGGGCGTAGTGAAGTACAGCGTCCGCGACCATGACAAAGCCTGATCAGACTTTTGCGCTCATCGACTGTAATTCGTTCTATGCGAGCTGCGAGCGGGCATTCAGGCCTGACCTCGCAAAGACCCCGATCGTGGTGCTCAGCAATAACGATGGCTGCGTGATAGCTCGCAGCTACGACGCAAAGCCGTTCGTGAAGATGGGGGAGCCGTACTTCCAGATCAAAGACAAGCTTCGCCGGCACGGAATCGCTGCATTCTCAAGCAACTACGCGCTATATGGCGATATGAGTGAGCGGGTGATGATGATCATCGAGAGCCAGGTGCCGGCGCTGGAGGTGTTCAGCATCGACGAGGCGTTCGCTGATTTGACTGGGATCCCTGACCGCACACAGTTTGGGAGAGAGCTGCGCGCTAGGATATTGAAATGTACGCGCATTCCTGTGGGCGTGGGCATTGGCCCCACGAAAACTCTGGCTAAGCTTGCAAACCACACTGCAAAAAGGTTGCAGGTGCACACTGGCGGCGTCGTCGACCTCTGCGACAAGTTCAAGCGAGACTGGGTGTTGCGCAACACTGAGGTGAAAGAGGTATGGGGTGTGGGTCGGAAGATGGCTGCGCACTTCGAAGGTATGGGTATCAAAACCGCAATGGACTTGGCGCGGGCCGATCCGGTTACGCTGCGCGCAAAGTTCAGCGTCGTGATCGAGAAGACCGCGCGCGAACTGGCAGGCACTGCCTGCCTGGAACTCGGTGATGAAGATCCCCCGAAACAAGAGATCTGCAGCAGTCGGATGTTCGGCACCCGACTGACAGAAATCGAGCCTATAAAAGAAGCAGTCGCGACATACGTGCAGCGCGCAGCAGAAAAGCTCCGTGCACAAGGCTCTGTGTGCAAGAAAATGCGCGTCAGCATCCGCACAGGCATGTTCAATCCCGATGAGGCGAAGTATGCACAGGGCGCACTGGTCGAACTGCCATACCCCACAAACGATACGCTGCTGCTGACCCGTGCCGGCACAGAGGCTGTAGAGAGGATCTTTCGGGAAGGTTACCGCTACAGCAAGGCCGAGGTGCTGCTGCTGGACTTGAGGCAGCCAGGCGAATTCACCGCTGATCTGTTTGCCGCTAGGCAGTCCGCTGTTACCGATCGAATCATGAGCGTCATGGATGAAATCAATGGTCGATGGGGTAGGGGGACTGTGCGATCAGCCGCTGTTCCAGCAAACCCGGATTGGGCAATGAAGCGCGAGATGATGAGCCAGAGCTACACAACCCGAATTGATCAGCTCTGGACTGTGAAATGCAATTGAAGTCATCAGGGGGTAGGCAGCTAGGCATGTTCAAGCATGTCTATAAGCTCTTTTCTATAGCGGATTAGTTGGCTTCTAGCAATCTTTAAGGCGTAAAGGAATATTGGATTAGGGGTGAGCTGAAGCATTCGACTGTAAATAGCTATCTGGTAATCTTCGGCCGCGATATTAGAGATCAGAAATTTTCTTGGGATGCTGCTAAAACTGCTAGAAGTCTTTCGGCTGGTCCGAGGTGATTCCAACCTTTTAACTAGAGTCTTGAGAGGGGTGGTAGAAAGCCCATGATCTGCAAGCACTTCAAGCAGAAGCTCTGTATGTAGCTGCTCCAGGCTCTTTTTAGGGTGCCGGTAGACGCTGACAAGCATCACTCCCAAAACATCAATATGCCTAGCTTTCTTTCGTGCTATGCGGTTCAGAGCAGTTTTTCGTAAGGGATCTGTTTCAGTTGCCGCCTGTAGTAGGTAGGTAGTTGCCATAGCAATCTCTCCTCTGTCGCTGGAAATTAGATTGAGGAGAAGCTCGATGAATTCTGAAGCGCAGTAGGAGTCATGAGTGTCCATTTTGTGATTCCTGGAGACGCGGGTTTTAATGTAAATAAAGATGTTTAGCTTGGGTTCAGGTAAAAAGCAAATAGATTTATTTGGTGTTTAATATCATTCTGCCTTCATCCACTGATCAATTTCAATTGACAATCTACCGCTATTAGATTGACGGCAAATGAGTACAAGCAGACTATCGCATGATGTCATGGGAAGGAATAAGTATTACATGTCAGAGATCGATGTCTTAGCTGGCGACTTTCTATGCGGTCGCGGGGTGTTTCATAATGGTTACATTGATATTGAAACTGAGCTTCATCCGTGGCCCGGAGTCTGCTTGGGCGTAGAAAAAATACTGAGGATTTTTGTAGTCAGCGAGGACGCTAGCTCGATGATCTTCCCAGATAAATATACCTTCGACTCTCATGAGCCTTTGGGCGAAGAAACGGCTGAGGTGACGTTTCTGGTTCTCTTCAAGGATGGTAGGGCGATGCTTGCTATGGCTGATGCCGCCACGTTGAGGCAGATCGCCTTGGCAGCACATGTGGCGATCCCTGGCAGTGATGGCGTCTCTTGAGCATGTCAGCCGCTGGCAGGGAGTAGTACCTGAATAAGCGGTTGTAATATTCATGCATACCATTGGTCAGTTGTGCGAAGGTAGGTGTGTTCGCATCTGATGCTGGGTTTTGGGTGTTTCCAATCAGCGACAGTTGATCGACGTGTACTGCGCCTATGATCATATCAAGATTTTTGGCGGATTTTTGGAGCTGGCTCTGTAGTACATGCCAATTTGTACTATTTCGGAGATTCAATGGAAGTCACGCTGACGCACTGTGAAGTTTATGGATTGAATGGCTATAAAATAGGTCGTTTGGATACGGAAGGCCTCATTTGGAGTGATAGGGCCATCGTTATGAGGGTAGTGGAGGGGCGAGTGTACTCGATGCATGAACAGTATTTAGGCAGGTTTAAAAATGGAATAGGCAAAACGGATAGAGGCGAGGTGATCTTCACTGCTTTTTAAGCAGCCAGAATTTTTATAGTTTTGGCATGAATTGACTGCTAATCGGCAGGATCTGAAAAAAAGTCCTCGATTAGCAGCAGGAAAAGGCGGCGTTGTGCCTGCACGCCAAATAATTAGCTTTTTTGCTGAGTCGTTATAATGCTTTATGGATATTCCTAAAGGATTGGTCTAAATCTTGACACTCTGATTTCTTCTGTAGGAGCTGTCCAATGTTTAGGGATAAGCCATCTTTCACCACGAGCTACCGGAACTACCGTATAGAAGTTCGCTTGGTGCAACATCCAAGAGGCGTAATCACTGATTTGAGAATTTTTAGTTTAAACGATTCAGCTCTAGCATTTTCTGTAAGGGGAGAGGAGTTATTTGCCGATAGCGATGATGCGTCTAAAGCAATGACTGCTATAGCATTCGGCTTTGTTGACTCGATGCTGGTCCATAGACATCCAGGCAAACGCCCCTCATTTGAATAGTTCACATAGCTAATCGGTGCTCCTTTATCAGTCTGGCTACGAAAAGAGCTTCGTTGATGGATTGCTCTGCATCCTGAGTCGCGCAGTTAGGACGCAGGTCCAGCAATTTACCCACGTCCACCTTGGCTTGTACTGCCAGGGCGTGAGGGTCAAAGCCAAGCTCGTACGCTGCGCTGAATATCGCTATGAGGGTATTGCTGTAAATCATGTCTGGAGGATTGATCATGATGCATTCCTTATTTTTTCGGGCGGTTGACCCTTAACCACCTCTACGGGATTTAGTCAGCGCTTGCCGAATCTGCAAAACAAGTGAAAGCCGACGAAATTACCTTATGCCGCCGAATGGGTAATGGCGCTGTGATTCTGCGTGGCGCTTGGGTATGGGGATTTGTTTCGGCAGGACGCCCAGGGGAGGAGGTGGTGGGCCAATCTGTGGGCCACAGTATGCGTTATGCAGCGGTGTCAGGCGTCTGAAACCCTAGCAAATACAGCACTACAGGCCGCACAAAACCGCGCTTTTAATCGCATGGTGATGTTAGCTGTGGAGATCAATTGCTTGTCCTGTCAGGTTTTCAGGGTTGTATTGCTGTGTCATTGCCAGGCTTACCCACATTCGGGCCAGTCACAGGCGAGCTGCCAGCTTATCCAGCGCCCTCCATTCAGAGGGTGAGCTGATCCGTTTTCATAAGTGGAAAGCAGCCGCTCGACGCTATGACCCAGCTGGCCAGCAATGAACGCAGGGTTCATCCCGGACATCAGGCATAGGGTTGCGTAGGCAGGGCGCGTGTCCTATCGACGGCGCTTTTGAATACCGAGGGCTTCGAGCACAGGTTTGAGGGCGCGGATTGTAACACCTGACTGCTGAATCCACATCCCGCCTTTGCCGGGCGGCAATCTCAAGAGGTCTACAGGCTTGCGAACACTGGGGCGCGTTGAGAGGGCGTGGCAATTGGTCGCGCCTGTGCAGGCATCTGTCCCTTGTTGAGAAGCCATCAGCAAAGATTCAGATTTTCGGTAAGATTGGCCTGATCTTTAGTGGATCAGGCCAATGAAGGCAATAAGGAGATGGTGCGTGACAGGTTATCGGATAGCGGTAGGGATATTGTTGTTGGGGGTGCTGGCCGGTTGTGCAACTGGCCGATCAGAGGTGGACGTGAATGCAGTTCACGCCAGCCCTGATCAAGTGACTGTTGCAAGTAATGGCAAGAAAGTGTTGGTACGCGCTACGGACGAGCGAATCTTTGAGATTAATCCGCGCAGCGCTGATATTCCCTCTCTGAAGGATGACGAGATCAATGACAGATCAGTGACTGAGCGTGCTATTGGTCGTAAGCGCGGAGGCTTTGGAAAGGCTTTTGGCGATGTGGTTTTGCCGTCCGGACGTACCGTCTCTCAACTGGCTGGAGAGGCCGTTTCCAATGCCTACAGAGAGGCCGGTTATGAGGTCGTCACGGACAGAAGTACACTCGATGCCATTGCAGTCAATGTGCATGTTATTGAGTTCTGGTCCTGGTTTTCTCCGGGCTTCTGGTCGGTGGCTGTAAATAACAAATCCCAACTGAGAATTGAGAGCCCCGGATCCCCTGATCTTAAGGTCGTAGCGCACATAAACGAGCGTATGCAAGCGGTCACTGAGAGCGACTGGAAGAAGATCACAGAAGCCGGCCTTCAGGAAATTACCAGGGAAACCAAAAAACAGCTGAAGTAGAGAAAGGCTGCGTTCGGCAGGGCTCTATTTTTAGCAAAACGTTGTAGGCGGCTTCATGCATCCAATCGTTGAGCATGCTCTAGCATTGATTGAGTCGGAGTCCGCTCAAGCGCAATACGATCATGCGTTTGACGCGGTTGCAGACATTGTCACTGAGTTTGGGGAGACGGACTTGGCTGAGCGCTTGATTCAGGAAATCCCGTCATCGACGGGATTTCAGCGTATCGCCAGACTCTTCGATTTCCTGGCATGGCAGACAGAGGATAATGGCGCGGCAATAGTCCGCACTGCCGATCGATGGCTGGTCGAAGGGAGCGATATTCGTAAGCTTATGGTTGCATTAAACCTTGAAGTTTATCCGTTTCCAGATGCGCATGAGATGTACCGGGTGCTGGCCCATCTTGCGACCATCCATCCACAGCTATCAGACAGGTGCGAGGATTTGATCGCTTCTCGAAGACAGTCCTCAGAAAGGAGCCGGCGCCCGGAATGAACCAATGAAAACCTCTCGCTGGAGGGTTGTTGCCCTGTTTCTGACGGCGTTCCTGCTCGCGCTCGCCCTGGTTCCGGAGCGCAGGCTCGCGTGCGACGACCATCCTTATCTGACCGAAACCAGCCCGGACGGGCAGTGGAAGCTCACTGTATGCCCCCGACCCATGTGGTTCGCGATGCCAGGCAGCGGCAGCGACGCTCCCGGCTGGATCGTCGTTCGAGACCGGTCATCTTTAATCCGTGGTGTGTCCAGCCTGTCCATGTTGCAGCTCTATGGTGGAGCGATTTCGGGCAATACCACAGAGTGGGCGTCGGACGGCGTCAGCCGCATGATGGTCTTCGATCTTTCCTTGAGGCCGGTGAGCAGCCCTGTCGAAGGCTGGTTGAACGATCGCCTGTGGCGGTTGCGGGCGCTGTTGGGGCTGGTGCCGAGTGACGACAATTGAGGTGAGCGAATGACCATCAGCGATGGTGGGTCGAAGGGAACAATATTCATCGTCTGATGGTCGCATCAAGCCTTGAAGCGTGTTCGTTTCAAGATGCACATGAGATGTACTGTCTTCTCTTGCGATCATTCATATACCGCTATCAGTAAGGACACTGCATGTTGCGCACACTTGTTTTGCTGGCTCTTCTATTACCGCTAACCGGATGCGCCTGGGCGGGTGCGGTGTCCACCCCGTTCACGCCTTACTCCTGTTATGGCGGCATGAAACACGAACCTGTCTTTATTAAAAGTGTAGGGCCGCTGGGTGTCATCGATGTCCCTTTTACGTTTGTCGCCGACACGCTCTCGTTACCTTTTTGCTGGTACTGATCGAATTATTTTCAGTAGGGAGGCGTGACTGAAGGTGTCCATTAAAGACGAAGTCGTACATGTGTTCTGGATGTTTTTCTGGACGATGGTTGCGTTGTTCATGCATCTGGGCTTGATCATGCTCGGGGCCTGGGTGACCTATGAGATACCTGGTATCGATCATGAAACCCGAACCTGGCTGTTTCTCGGCTGGATGGCTGTGCAGTTTCTTACCTTTTATTATCTTGGCAAGAAGCTATAGACAGATTTACCGCCTGACGATTGCTCTGAACCGACGCTTTGCGGTGCTGCCCAATCTGTTCAAGTACTCAAAAGGGGCATCATCATGACCGAAGACAAGAAACAGGATCAGGACAAAGAAGACGACATTCCCGCTCACTCGACCGAGCAAGAAAAAGAGCGCCTGAAAGACTTTAACAAGGATGGCATCCCCGCCGGTGCAGGTTAGTCGTTGTCACGCCTCGTCAATCCTTGAAGCGACGGTGCGCAAGGTCTGCACTGAAGAGTTGATCGAGGCGATATGGCTCTGGACGTCGACGCCATCGACATGGCCGCCGCGCTGATTGAGAAACGTCAGGTGACCGCTGATGGTCAGCGACAGGTTTTCCAGATGCGCCGCGGTTATTTCAAGGTCACTTTTGATGTTGTGCAGGGTTTCCAGCATGACGCGATGCCTTGATTATTGATTTTTTAAAACGTGCGCCATTTATATCATTGCGCAATGAACGTTGTGCAAGGTGAGCAATAAAAAGTTCAATAGTTTGAATGCGTGACTTGTTTCTGGCGCCATTTAATCAGTGAAACTGTTGGCACGCCTGTAAAAGGAGCAGATGCCTGGCCGTCTGGCCAGGCATCTGCAAAGACACATCACTCTACACTGCAAATCCAGCGGTGATCGTGCCGGTACGGTGCGCGAATAAAGTTAATATCCGCTATCCGTTTCAGCCCGCGTTTTTTCAGGGCTTCAGTCAGTTGCACAAGGGTCTCTGCTTCGATAGTCATTGCTGTTACCTCGTCAGATGGTTCGCTGTACATAGAACTGGAGTAGCGAGCTGACGAAGGAATTCATTTTTTATTTCCGCTCTTGCGCCGAACGGTCAATAAAAGGATCAGGACGCGATTTTCATCAGTACCAGACCGCTGACGATCAGGACGGCGGCCAGCACCCGCATCAGCGTGAGCGGCTCGCCCAGTACGCTGACACCAACCACAAAGGCCCCGACCGCCCCAATGCCGGTCCAGATCGTATAGGCGGTGCCCAGCGGCAAGGTTTTCATCGCAATCGACAGCAGTGCAAAGCTGGCGATCATGGCGACCAATGTAATGATCGTCGGGGTGGGGCGGCTGAAGCCCTCGGACTGTTTCATGGCGAATGCCCAGACGACTTCCAGTACGCCTGCAAACATCAAATACACCCAAGCCATCGGCGGCTCTCCTTATCAAAATCAAGGACCGGGCCGTCCCGGTTTTTTGTCCCGTCATGGGTGAGGCCGTCCTCAAGGTGCCGGAGTCTAACGCAACAGCAGATCTTTGGAACTGGCCGTGGCAGTGCAAGGTCTAGGTTTTCAGAGCCGCTGTCGGCCAAGCCTGACCATCGGGAGAATTACCGTGAATATTTTTGAAGCCCTGCGTGAAAGCCATGATCGTCAACGCCACTACGCTGACGCCCTGATACAGACCCACGGTGCCAGCGAAGAGCGCGCCGAAGCCTATCGCTTGCTCAAGGAAGAACTGCACGCCCATGAAACGGCTGAAGAGCGGCATTTCTACATTCCTTTGATGGAACACGACAACGGTGTCGACCTGAGCCGTCACGCGATTGCCGAACACCATGAAATGGACGAGTTGATGGAAGAACTCGATGCCACTGACATGTCCAGCCCAAGCTGGCTGGTGACGGCGAAGAAGCTCAGCCACAAGGTGCATCACCATTTGAAGGAAGAAGAGCAGAAGTTCTTCCAGAGCGCCGGCAAGTTGCTCGACGATCGGCAGAAAGATGCGCTGGCCGGCAAATACTTGAAAGAGTTCAAAGAGCAATTGGCTGAAGGCTGAAAGTGCGTGGCAGTGGTAGACTCGGCCCTTTTCAGGGAAAAGGGCCCGTCATGAAAATTGCAATTGTGCTCATGGCCGCAGCATTGATGGCCGGTTGTGCGGCACCTTCGAATTCGGCTCGCTCCGGCGGACCGGTCAAGACACTGGCCAGCCAGAAAACCAGCGCCGAAGTTGCCCAGTGCGTCCAGGTGTCGTGGCAAGACACGAAACTGTTTGGCGACACCGCCGACGTGTTTCTTGATCGGCTCGACGACGGCGGCTTCACGGTGTTTACCACTCAGTCGCAGTACTTTGTCGATGTCCTGCGTCAGGGCGGCGGCAGCGAAGTCCGTTTTTATGCCCCCAATGGCGGCAACCAGCTCAAGCTGAGAAGCGCTTCCGTCGCCACCTGTCTTTGATCAGATCTTTGATCCGTCAGCCTTAATCGCGATAGAACACCTGGACCAAGTGGTAGCCAAACTTGCTTTTGACTGGCCCGTGCACGGTGCGTAGCGGTTTCTTGAAGATGACCTGGTCGATGACCGCTACCATCTGGCCAGGACGCACTTCACCCAGGTCGCCGCCGCGTTTACCGGATGGGCAGGTCGAGTGTTTTTTGGCCAGTTCGTCGAAGGCTTCGCCCTTGGCGATGCGCTGTTTGAGGCGCTCGGCTTCTTCGGCGGTCTTGACCAGAATATGGCGGGCTTGGGCTTTCATGTCGCGATATTACCTGTCGCAAAAGGCTGACATTATGCCAGTCATCTACAGTCAATAATGATGCATTTGCCATTTTTACCTTCTGTGTGCGGTGTCGAATATGGATTTTCCGGCGTTACTCAAGACCCTGGCCACTCAGGATGGATCGGACCTTTACCTGTCCACCGGCGCGCCGCCGTGCGCCAAGTTCAATGGCGTGCTCAAGCCGCTGGGGACTGAAACCCTCAAGCCCGGCGAGGTCGCCAAGGTGGCCGAGTCGATCATGGACCCGGAACAGCAGCGCGTCTTCGAGCGTGAGCTGGAGATGAACCTGGCGGTATCGCTGGCCGGGATCGGGCGTTTCCGGATCAACATTTTCATGCAGCGCAACGAAGTCTCGATCGTGGCGCGCAATATCAAGCTGGATATCCCGCGCTTCGAAGACCTGCACCTGCCGCCGATCCTGCTCGATGTGATCATGGAAAAGCACGGCCTGGTGCTGTTCGTGGGCGCTACCGGCTCTGGCAAGTCGACCTCGCTGGCGGCGTTGATCGACTACCGCAATCGCAATGCCAGTGGCCATATCATCACCATCGAAGACCCGGTGGAGTTCATTCACCGGCACAAGAAATCGATCATCAACCAACGCGAAGTGGGTGTTGATACCCGCAGTTTTCATGCAGCGTTGAAGAACACCTTGCGTCAGGCGCCGGACGTGATCCTGATCGGCGAGATCCGCGACCGCGAAACCATGGAGCATGCGCTGGCGTTTGCCGACACCGGCCACCTGGCGATCTCGACGCTGCACGCCAACAACGCCAACCAGGCGCTGGACCGGATCATCAACTTCTTCCCTGAGGAACGCCGCGCCCAGTTGCTGCACGACCTGGGCAACAACCTCAAGGCGTTCGTTTCCCAGCGGCTGGTGCGCACTCCCGATGGCAAGCGTCGTGCGGCGGTCGAGGTGATGATGGGCACGCCGACCATCCGCGACCTGATTCAGCGTAACGAGCTGACCGGCCTCAAGGACATCATGGAGAAGTCCGGCAACTTAGGCATGCAAACCTTCGATACGGCGCTGTTCAACCTGGCGGTCGAGGGCGCGATCAGCGAAGAGGAAGCCCTCAAGCATGCCGACTCGAAGAACAATGTGCGCTTGCGTCTGAAGCTGCATGGCGAGGGCACGGTGGTGGCCGGCCCGACCGAGGCGCCTGCTGCGCCGGTCGGGGTCGACAGCCCGGACATGGCCCAATGGGGCCTGGTCGAAGATGACGACAAGGACCCGACGGTACAATCCTGAAACCGGCTTGCCGGCGGGTTGTCAGCTAAATCCCGGATGCGCCGCCGCCAGCAGCTCGCGGGTGTAGGGATGTTGCGGGGCGTCGAACACCGCCTCGCTGCTGCCGTGTTCGACCACCTTGCCGTCCTTGACCACGATCACGTCATGCGCCAGTGCGCGCACCACGGCGAGATCGTGGCTGATGAACAGATAGGTCAGGTCGTGCTTTTCCTGTAGCTGGCGCAACAGGCTGACCACCTGCTTCTGGACCGTGCGATCGAGTGCCGAGGTCGGCTCGTCGAGCAGAATGAAGGCGGGCTTGAGCACCAGCGCCCGGGCAATCGCGATGCGCTGGCGTTGCCCGCCGGAAAACTCGTGCGGGTAGCGATGCCGGCTTTGCGGGTCGAGGCCGACTTCTTCCAGCGCCTTGATCACTTGCTCGTCGCATTGACGGGCGTCCAGATCACTGTGGACTTCCAGGCCCTCGGCGATGATCTGCGCCACCGACATGCGCGGGCTCAGGCTGCCGTAAGGGTCCTGGAATACCACCTGCATTTCCTTGCGCCAAGGCCGCATTTGTCGCGGGCTCAGGCCGTCCAGCGGCTGGTCGCGAAAACGGATGCTGCCGGTGGAGTCCAGCAGGCGCAGGATCGCCTGGCCCAGCGTTGATTTACCCGAGCCGGACTCACCAACGATACCCAGGGTCTTGCCGCGCTCGATGCTCAGGCTGATGTCGTCGACCGCCTTGAGGTACTCACTGTGGCGGCGCAGCAGGCCGCCAGTCAGCGAGAACCAGACCCGCAGATTATCGACCTGCAGCAATTTTTCTCCGGGCGCGCGGGGCACCGGTAAGCCTGCGGGCTCGGCATCGAGCAACAAGCGGCTGTAAGGATGTTGCGGGCTTTTGAACAGGCTCTGGCAGTCGCTGTGTTCGACGATTTGCCCGGCCTGCATCACGCACACCCGCTGGGCCACGCTGTGCACCAGATTAAGGTCGTGACTGATCAGCAGCAGCGACATGTTCAGGCGCTGTTGCAGGTCCTTGAGCAATTTCAGAATCTTGCGCTGCACGGTGACATCCAGCGCGGTGGTGGGCTCGTCGGCAATCAGCAGTTCGGGCTCGCACGCCAGGGCCATGGCGATCATCACCCGCTGGCGCTGGCCGCCGGACAGTTCATGCGGGTAGGCCTTGAGGCGCTTGTGCGGTTGCTGGATGCCGACCAGTTCCAGCAGTTCCAGAATCCGCTGCTCGGCCTGGCGACCACCGATGCCGCGGTGCAGCAACAGGGTTTCGCCAATCTGTTTGGCAACCGTGTGCAACGGGTTGAGCGAGGTCATCGGCTCTTGAAAGATCATTGCGATGCGGTTGCCGCGCAACTGGCGCAGGGTCTTGGCATCGGCGCCGAGCAGTTGCTGGCCGCGCCAGGTGATGCTGCCGCTGCTGGTTGTGCCGGTCTGCGGCAGCAGTTGCAGGATCGAATGGGCGGTGACTGACTTGCCCGAACCAGACTCGCCGACCAGCGCCAGGCATTCGCCGGCGCGGATGTCCAGATTGAGGTCGCGGACCACCTGTTGACCCTTGAAGGCAATGCTCAGGTTGCGAATTTCGATCAGGTTGTCCGGCATATCAGGCTCTCGGGTCGAATGCATCGCGCAGGGCTTCGCCGATAAACACCAGCAAGGTGAGAATCAGCGCCAGGGCGCAAAAGGCGGTCAGGCCCAGCCACGGGGCTTGCAGGTTGGTCTTGCCCTGGGCAATCAGCTCGCCCAGCGACGCGCTGCCGGCCGGCATGCCGAAGCCGAGAAAATCCAGGGCGGTGAGGGTCGTGATGGCACCGGTCAGCACGAACGGCAGGTAGCTCAGCGTGGCGCTCATGGCGTTGGGCAGGATATGGCGCAGGATCATCTTGCTGTCGCTCAGCCCCAGCGCGCGGGCGGCCTTGACGTATTCCAGCTTGCGCCCGCGCAAGAACTCGGCGCGCACCACATCCACCAGTGCCAGCCAGGAAAACAGCGCCATGATGCCCAGCAGCCACCAGAAGTCGGGCTCGACAAAGCCGGACAGAATGATCAGCAGGTACAGCACCGGCAACCCGGACCAGACCTCTTGCAGGCGCTGGCCGAACAGGTCCACCCAGCCGCCGTAATAACCTTGCAGCGCGCCGGCGGCGATGCCGATCAGGGCGCTGATGAACGTCAGCGCCAGGGCGAACAGAATCGAGACGCGTGTGCCGAAGATCACCCGTGACAGCACATCGCGAGCCTGGTCGTCGGTGCCCAGCCAGTTTTCCGCCGACGGCGGGCTGGGCGCGGGCACCTTGAGGTCGTAGTTGGGCGTGTCGGCGCCGAAGGCAATGGGTGGAAACAGCATCCAGCCGTCGCCCTTGTCGATCAGGTCGCGGACATAGTCACTGCGATAATCGGGCTGGAACGGCAACTCGCCACCGAACTGCTGCTCGGTATAGCGCTTGAACACCGGGAAATACAGTGAGTGCTTGTAGCTGAGCACCAGCGGTTTGTCGTTGGCGATCAATTCGCCGCCTAGGGTCAAAAAAAACAATGCGCAGAACAGCCACAGCGACCACCAGCCGCGGCGGTGATTGCGAAAACGCTCCAGGCGGCGCCGGGCCACGGGTGACAGGCGCTCCATCAGGCAGTCCTCGCGCTGAAGTCGATGCGTGGATCGACCAGGGTGTAGCAGACATCGCCGGCCAGCTTTATCAGCAGGCCGAACAAGGTAAAGATGAACAGCGAACCGAACACCACCGGGTAATCGCGCGACACCGCCGCTTCGTAACTCAGGCGGCCCATACCGTCGAGGGAGAAAATCACTTCGATCAGCAACGAGCCGGCAAAGAATACGCTGATCAGTGCCTGTGGAATGCCGGCGACCACCAGCAGCATGGCATTACGGAACACATGGCCGTACAGCACGCGCCGCTCGGTCATGCCTTTGGCTCGCGCAGTGGTCACATACTGGCGGGTGACTTCATTGAGGAAGGCGTTCTTGGTCAGCAGCGTCAGGGCTGCAAAGCCGCCGATCACCAGAGAGGTGACCGGCAGCACCAGATGCCAGAAATAATCGGCGATCTTGCCGGTCAGCGACAGTTGTGCGAAGTCCTCCGACACCAGCCCGCGCACCGGAAACCAGTGCAAAGACGTGCCGCCGCAGAACATCACCACCAGCAGCATGGCGACCAGAAAGGCCGGCATCGCATAGCCGATAATGATCACCGTGCTGCTCCAGACATCAAAGTGGCTGCCGTGCTTGACGGCTTTGCGGATGCCCAGCGGGATAGACACCAGATACGTCAGCAAGGTGGCCCACAGGCCCAGTGACAGCGACACGGGCAGCTTTTGTACGATCAGTTCGGTGACCGAGGCGCCGCGAAAGAAGCTGTTGCCGAAATCCAGCCGCGCATAGTTGCTGAGCATCAGCCACAGCCGCTCGTGCAGCGGTTTGTCGAAGCCGTACTGACGCTCGATTTCCTTGATCAGTTTGGGGTCCAGGCCACGCGAAATACGCGACTGGCCGGCGCTGGCGCTTTCCGCCGGGGCACTGCCGACACTGGCACCGCCAATGCCTTGCAGGCGCGCAATCGCTTGCTCGACCGGGCCACCGGGCGCCGCCTGAACGATGAAAAAGTTGACCAGCAGGATGCACAGCAGCGTCGGGATGATCAGCAGCAGGCGCCTTACGATATAGCCGAGCATTTACTGCATCTCCCAGGGAAGAGCCGAAGCGCCACGGCGCGCAGTGAACGCCTCGTTGCTCAAAGCCGTCGGGCTGATTTCCCACCAGGTCTCGATGGCCTCATTGTTGCGCGCCTGCACGGCGGGGATGCCAAAGCGGTTCCACCACACCGTCGATGCGCCCGGCGGGTAGTAGTTGGGGATCCAGTAGTAACCCCATTGCAGCACCCGGTCCAGGCAGCGCGCATGGTCGACCATGTCGGCCTGGCTGCCGGCCTTGACCAGCCCGTCGATCAACGCATCGACTGCCGGGTCCTGGAGCACCATGACATTGTTGGAGCCAGGATCGCGGGCCACTTTCGAGCCAAAATTGTTGTAAAGCTCCATGCCCGGCGACGTGGTGACGGTGTAGCCGGTGACGATCATGTCGTAGTCGCGGGCCATGACCCGGTTCAGGTATTGCGCGGGATCAATGCGGCGGATATCGAACTGGATACCGATCTGCGCCAGATTGCGTTTGAACGGTAACAGCAGACGCTCAAAGCCGGACTGGGCATTGAGAAAGGTAAAGCTCAAGGGCTCGCCACGGGCATTGACCAGCCTGTCGCCGTCAGGTGTCCAGCCGGCCTCTTTAAGCAAGGCCAGGGCCTGCAATTGTTTGTCGCGGATAAAACCTGTGCCGTCGGTCTTCGGCATCTGGAAGACCTGGGTAAACACTTCGTCGGGGACCTTGCCGCGCAGCGGTTCGAGGATTTCCAGCTCGCGCGGCGAGGGCAGTGCGGTGGCGGCCAGCGGCGAGTTGGAAAAGAAGCTGCTCTGGCGGATGTACATGTTGCGCATCATCTGCCGGTTGGTCCACTCGAAGTCCCAGAGCAGTGCCAGCGCCTGGCGCACGCGGCGATCCTGAAACACCGGACGGTCGAGGTTGAAGATAAATCCCTGGGAGTTCTGCACGGCGCCCTTGGCCAGGTGCGCCTTTTGCAACAGGCCATCGGTCAGCGCCTGGCCGTTGTAGCGGATGGTGTAGCCGGTGGCCGAATATTCACGGTTATAGTCGTAACCGCCGCCCAGCAGCACCTGGCGGGCCACATCGGTGTCGCCGAAGTATTCGATGCGAAAGGTGTCGAAGTTGTACAGCCCGCGACTGACCGGCTTGTCGCGTCCCCACCAGTCGGGGTCGCGCTCGAAAGTGATGCTGCGCCCGGCATCGACCCTGGCGATCTTGTACGGGCCACTGCCTGGTGGAATCTCGAAACCTGCGCCGCCGGCAAAGTCTCGGCTCTTCCACCAGTGTTCGGGCAGCACCGGCAGCGACGCCAGCTCCAGCGGCAGGGTACGGTTCTCGGCACTGCTGAAGTCGAAGCGAATCTGCGTGGGGGATTCGATTTCTACGTTCTTTACGGCTTCGAACTGGGTGCGGTATTCCAGCTTGCCTTGGCTCATCAGCAGCTCGAAGGTGTATTTCACATCGCTGGCAGTGATCGGCGTGCCGTCGGCAAACCGCGCCTCGGGGTCGAGATAGAAACGCAGCGAAAGGCCATCGGCACCGCGTTCCATTCGTTGGGCGATCAGGCCGTACACGGTCCAGGGTTCATCCAGCGAACGCACGGCCAGGGGCGAGTACAGCAGCTTTTCTATCTGCGCGACGCCCATGCCTTTGTCGACATACGGAATCAGGTGGTCGAACTGGCCGATTTCCTGGGCAGAACGGCGCATGCTGCCGCCTTTGGGCGCATCCGGGTTGACGTAGTCGAAGTGCTTGAAGTCGGCGGGGTAGCGAGGCGCCTCACCATAAACGGTCAAGGCATGCTGCGGGGCGGCGGATAAGGGTTGCACGGTGGCCAGCAAGGCCAGTGTCGCCACAAATAACGATGAACGAACGAAACCCATAAGCAAACCAGGCGCGGTGAACGATCATGCCCTTCTACAGGGAAAGCCACGGGCCGCCAAGCGCAAACGGTACATATTCCTACACGCCAGGCTCTGTACGAAAAGTCGGCGAGCGAAGGTCAGGCAAGGCAAAAATCGGCGAAGAAGCGGAGTTGACGGGTTGTCAATGAGCATTCTGAGCCGGTTTTTAACGCAGCATGACCGAGCGCAGCCACTTTACGTGCAGAGTCTGAAACGAAACAGCCCACCATAAAGGTGGGCTGCGGTGTCATCGGCGCGACAGGATCAGTCCTGACGGCTGGTCACTTCCAGCAGGTGATAACCGAACTGGGTCTTGACCGGGCCTTGCACGACATTGACCGGGGCGCTGAACACCACGGTGTCGAATTCCTTGACCATCTGGCCTGGACCGAACGAACCCAGGTCGCCGCCTTGACGGCTGGACGGGCAGCTCGAATTGGCCTTGGCGATTTCGGCAAAATCAGCGCCGCCTTCGATCTGGGCCTTGAGTTCGTTGCACTTGTCTTCGCTGGCAACCAGGATGTGACGGGCAGTGGCTTTAGCCATTGGAACAATACTCCTCTTGGAAAAAAATACAGGCTACCCGATTGTGGCCTGCTTTTCCCCTGAAAGTTCCCATGGCCTCAGCGGTAGCGCAGGCGATCCACGGCCTCAAGCAGCAGTTGCTCGGTCGACGACCAGCCCAGGCAACCATCGGTCACCGATACCCCGTATTCAAGGTTTGGCCCCAGCGCCTGACTGCCGTCGAACAGATGGCTTTCGAGCATCATGCCGATCAACGAATCGTTACCCTGCAGGCGTTGTTCCAGTACATCGCGCAATACCTGAGGCTGCCGCGATGGGTCCTTGCCGCTATTGGCGTGGCTGCAATCGACCATGATCCGTGGGGCGATGCCCTGTTTGTCCAGTGCCGTACGTACCTTGGCAACATGCTCGGCAGCGTAGTTCGGGCCCTGATGACCACCGCGCAATACGATATGGCTGTCCGGGTTGCCCTGGGTCTCGATGATCGCCGGGTGACCCTGGCGGTCGACACCGAAATGGCGATGCGGGTGGGCTGCGGAGCGGATCGCATCACAGGCCACCGCCACGCCACCGTCGGTACCGTTCTTGAAGCCGACCGGCATGCCCAGGCCGCTGGCCATTTCCCGGTGAATCTGCGATTCGGTGGTGCGTGCGCCGATGGCGACCCAGCTGAGCACATCGTCAAAGTAACCGGCGGCCATCGGCTGCAGCAGTTCAGTGGCCACCGGCAAGCCCATCTCCAGCATGTCGCGCATCAACCGCCGTGACAGGGCAAGGCCTGTGGCCATGTCATCGCTGCCATCGAGGTGCGGATCATAGGCCAGGCCTTTCCAGCCGACGGTAGTGCGGGGTTTTTCGACATAGGCGCGCATGACCAGCAGCATCTGGTCGCTGACTTCACCTGCGAGACGGGCAAGGCGTTCGGCGTATTCGAGGGCCGATTTTGGATCATGCAGCGAGCAGGGGCCGACAATCATCAACAGGCGCGAGTCGCTGCCGTCGAGAATGGCGCGCACGGCGCGACGGTGGGCGGCGACCTGATCGGTCAGAGAGGGCGTCAGGGGCAAGCGATGCTTGAGCTCCAGCGTACTGGGCAAGCGAAGGGGGAACGGGTTGCTGTCCAGGCGTGTGGCAGTGGCGGACGAAATTTCAGGGCTTTTGATCGCAACGGACGAATTCATGTGCTGGCTTCCTGGGCGGCGGGTCACGCCCGCTTGCGCCTCTATAAAGGTGTTCGACAAAGGGTCGTATCGGTTGTATTGAGCGCGATGCCACCAGGCAGTGACCGAACGGAGGCGGCAGGTTGTCCCGAACGGAGGTTGCTAAATCGCCAGGTAAAGCCGTAGTCGTTGCGGTAATAAGTGAAGTAAGTCATGGGGTGTGTCCTCGAAAAAATGTGTTTGGAGTTATCAGGTGCCGGAAAAACAAAACCCCCGGTCGGGGAGCCGACCGGGGGTTGAGAATTCTCTGGTTGGCGTCCCGTAGAGTAGGGCGCCGATGTGGGGTATCAGGCGCGCCAGTGGCTAAACCAATACCCATAATAAACGTTGACCAGTGCACAGACAGACAGCGCGACATTGCTACCGGCAACGACCATGCCCGGGCAAGCGCTGCCGGCAGGGGTTTGAGCCAAAGTAGTAATGGAACACTGCATCGAAAAGGTCTCCGTGAATGCAGCCGAGCTTACTCGAGCCCGATGCGCACAGCAATTGAAGAATTCAATCACGATAATTGAATGCCAAGGGCCTTCGTTTGGTGTCCAAGGGATATTGGGCGTGCCAGAGTTTCATCAGGTGCCGATACGGTTTGTCAGAAAAGCCGTTTTGAACGATCGGATCGTGACACTGAAAGTAGTATGGTTTTCCAGATACCTACAAAAAATAAAGCATTACTCTTCACTATCCGGTTCTGGCGCGCTTTCCTGGCTCGGGATGGTACCCACTTTGATCCCCAGCAAAACCGCGACTTTATGCGCTTCTCCGCGGCGTCCTTTCTTGCGGCCAGCCAACACCTGATAGGTCGTTGCCGGGTCAACATTGTTTTCCCGAGCGAATTGCTGAACAGATTTACCCTGTTGATCGAGCCAGGCCTTGGCTTGTGCAGGAGTACGGATTCCGGGCATAGTTCAAAACCGTTCAAGTCAGTTTAATTTCGTCAGGATATTACCATTCGTAAGAATGGGGTCAATAGGGTTGTGCATTCAAATGAGTGGAATAGGGTACCGACTAAGGAAAGAGCGCGAGCGACTGGGGTTGTCCCAGCGAGCCTTCGGCGAAATCGGTGGCGTGGAAGCCAATGCTCAAGGCAAATACGAAAGCGGTGATCGTGCGCCCAAGGCCGACTACCTGGCAGCCGTTGCGGCCAAAGGTGTCGATGTTCTCTATGTGCTGACCGGAAGACCTACGCCCATACCGCTCGATAATCTCAGTGTCGCTGAGGAGAAGGTACTGGGTAGCTACAGAACCTTGCATAAGGAGGATCAGGATGCAATTCGACGTTTGACTACAACCATGGCTGAGCTGTCTACCTCTCAAGTGCTCATCAAACCTTCGCTCGACCAGTCGTTGCTCGAAAAACCTCCACTTGATGCTCTCGACGAGGGCTGATGACGAATCTGCCCATTGGGCGCATTTTGCAGGTCATCGCATATTTTTCTCTGGTATCAGGCCGCATGAGTGATAGCTTGTTGCTAACGCTATCCACCTGTCGAGGGTGAGTCGGACCCGTGGCGGGTCGTGCGATTCTGTTATGCCGTTTCGCTGGTGGCTGTCCTTGCCGCACCGCCCTGCATCAACCTGTTGGTGCCCTTTCAGGTCTGACTCATCGTTTTTGCCAGGGTGGCTGGCATCGCTATGACTGTTTCGCGAGGTATATCCTTGATTAAGGTGCTAGTTGTCGATGACCATGATCTCGTGCGCACAGGCATAACCCGTATGCTCGCTGACATCGATGGCCTGCAGGTCGTCGGGCAGGCAGACTCGGGTGAAGAGTCGCTGAAGAAGGCGCGCGATCTCAAACCGGACGTTGTGCTCATGGACGTCAAGATGCCGGGCATCGGCGGTCTTGAAGCAACGCGAAAGCTGTTGCGCAGCCATCCGGAGATGAAGGTGGTGGCCGTGACCGCCTGTGAGGAAGATCCGTTCCCGACCCGTTTGCTTCAGGCCGGGGCCGCCGGTTACATGACCAAGGGGGCAGGGCTGACCGAAATGGTCCAGGCCATTCGCCTGGTGTTTGCCGGCCAGCGTTACTTGAGCCCGCAGATTGCCCAGCAACTGGCGCTCAAGTCATTTCAGCCGGAACAAAGCAACTCGCCCTTCGATCTGCTGTCCGAACGCGAGATCCAGATTGCCCTGATGATCGTCGGCTGCCAGAAAGTCCAGACCATCTCCGACAAACTGTGTCTGTCGCCAAAAACGGTGAACACGTACCGTTATCGTATCTTTGAAAAGCTTTCGATCAGCAGTGATGTAGAACTGGCCTTGCTTGCAGTGCGTCACGGTATGGTCGATGCCAGCGCCTGAACCTGAATATGACCCAATTGTTTGATCACAGTGCTTTCCTTTCCACCTGCAGCGGCCGTCCCGGTGTCTACCGGATGTTCGATGTGCAGGGGCAGTTGCTCTATGTCGGCAAGGCCAAGAACCTCAAGAATCGCTTGGCCAGCTATTTCCGCAAGACTGGCCATGCTCCCAAGACCGGTGCTTTGGTGGCGCGAATCGCGCAGATCGAAACCACCATCACGGCCAACGAAACTGAGGCCTTGTTGCTGGAGCAGACGCTCATCAAGGAGAGCCGTCCGCCCTACAACATCCTGCTGCGTGATGATAAGTCCTACCCCTATGTTTATCTGTCGGACGGTGCGTTCGCGCGCCTGAGCATTCATCGGGGAGCCAAAAAGGGCAAAGGGCGGTACTTCGGTCCGTACCCGAGTGCCGGGGCGATTCGTGAAAGCCTCGGCCTGCTGCAAAAAACCTTTCAGGTGCGCCAGTGCGAAGACAGCTACTACCGCAACCGTACCCGGCCGTGCCTGCAATACCAGATCAAGCGCTGCAAGGCGCCTTGCGTCGGGCTCGTAGAACCTGAAGTGTATGCCGAAGATGTGCGCCATTCGGTGATGTTTCTCGAAGGGCGCAGCAATGCCTTGAGCGATGAACTGAACAGCGCCATGGAGCAGGCGGCCATGAAACTGGATTTCGAGCGGGCGGCCGAGTTGCGCGATCAGGTGTCCTTGCTGCGCCGTGTCCAGGACCAGCAGAGCATGGACGGCGGCACAGGGGATGTGGATGTGGTCGCCGCGTTCGTCAACCCGGGCGGTGCCTGCGTGCACCTGATCAGTGTCCGGGGCGGGCGTGTGCTGGGCAGCAAGAACTTCTTCCCTCAAGTGGGCATAGAAGAAGAGGTCGGGGAGGTCATGTCGGCATTCCTGGCCCAATACTTCCTGGGCGGCGTTGACCGTGAGTTGCCGGCCGAAATAATCGTCAACGTGGTGCATGAAGATTTCCCGACCTTGATCGATGCCGTTCAAGAATCGCGCGGGCGTGAGCTGACGATCAGTCACCGTGTACGTGGTACGCGTGCACGCTGGCAGCAACTGGCCGTGACCAATGCCGAACAGGCGCTGATGGCCCGTCTGGCCAACCGCCTGCATGTGGCTTCACGCTTTGAAGCCCTGGCTCAGGCGCTGGACCTGGATGCGCCGCCCCAGCGCCTCGAATGCTATGACATCAGTCACTCCAGCGGTGAGGCCACTGTGGCTTCCTGCGTGGTGTTTGGTCCCGAGGGGCCGATCAAGTCCGACTATCGCCGTTACAACATTGAGGGCGTGACGGCTGGCGACGACTATGCGGCTATGCATCAAGCCCTGACCCGCCGGTTCAGCAAGATCAAGGACGGCGAAAGCAAGCTGCCCGATATTCTACTGGTCGACGGCGGCAAGGGGCAGTTGAACATGGCGCGCGAGGTGCTTGATGCACTGGCGGTTCCAGACCTGATTCTGCTGGGCGTGGCCAAGGGCGTGACGCGCAAGGCCGGCTTCGAGACGCTGTACCTCAATGATGCGGCGCATGAGTTCACCTTGCGCGGCGACTCGCCGGCCCTGCATTTGATTCAGCAGATTCGCGACGAAGCCCACCGTTTTGCAATCACCGGCCACCGCGCCCGACGCGGCAAGACGCGGCGTACTTCGACCCTTGAAGGCGTGGCTGGCGTGGGCCCGACCCGGCGCCGCGACCTGCTCAAGCATTTCGGCGGCCTGCAAGAGTTGTCCCGCGCCAGCATCGAAGAAATCGCCAAGGCGCCCGGTATCAGCAAAAAGCTCGCAGAGTCGATTTATGCCAACCTGCATAGCGAGTAGAATGCCCGCTCACCTTGTAGCCAGTTGTGCCGATGAATATCCCTAATCTGATCACCGTACTGCGCGTTCTACTGATACCGATCTTCATTCTGCTGTTCTATATGCCTTATCACTGGAGTTACATGGCCGCCAGTCTGGTATTCGCCTTTGCGGCGGCCACTGACTGGCTGGACGGGTACCTGGCGCGCCGCCTTGAGCAAAGCACGCCGTTCGGCGCCTTCCTCGACCCGGTGGCAGACAAACTGATGGTGGCCGTGGCGCTGGTACTGCTGGTGCAAACCCACGCCCACCTGTTGCTCACCTTGTCGGCCGCCGTAATCATCGGTCGAGAGATCGTTATTTCGGCCTTGCGTGAATGGATGGCTGAAATCGGCGCCCGCGCCCAAGTGGCAGTTTCCAGCATGGGCAAATGGAAAACAGCGGCGCAAATGCTCGCGCTGGTCATCCTGTTGGCCAACCCGCCGGCACTGACCTTCTGGGTCTTTGTGGGCTATGCGTTGCTGCTGATCGCAGCCGGTCTGACCCTGTGGTCGATGATGCAATACCTGAAGGCTGCCTGGCCGCATCTGAAAACCACTGTAGAAAAAAAATAACTTTTTTAGAATCAAGGTGTTGACGAAAAGTTTTGAGTGTATAGAATGGCGCACATCAAGACGACGCGGGAATAGCTCAGTTGGTAGAGCACGACCTTGCCAAGGTCGGGGTCGCGAGTTCGAGTCTCGTTTCCCGCTCCAGTTTACGATGCGTTTGATGTTGGCTTTATTGACATTGAGCGTTTGAGGCCGAGTAGCAAAATGGTTATGCCGCGGATTGCAAATCCGCTTACGCCGGTTCGATTCCGACCTCGGCCTCCACTATATAAAGACCCCGCAGATTAACGTCTGCGGGGTTTTTTATTTTTAATCAAATATAATCTACTGATTCTGTTTTTCATTAGCCATTGCCCAGCAATCTGTATAGCTCAATGATTTATCAGGGATTTTTAAATTTCGTTAAATGCAACATCTTGTGCCACCTAAGAGTCATCCGCGCTTGCTTCGCGAGGTCTGGATGTATATATTCTTGCTCTCGTTTATATGCCCCGATGGCGAAATTGGTAGACGCAAGGGACTTAAAATCCCTCGTCCTCTGGACGTGCCGGTTCGACCCCGGCTCGGGGCACCATCTTTGGATAAAGGGCTTGTGAAGCATTAGCGCACAAGCCCTTTATCGTTTCTGCAGTGTGTGGTCTGTGATCAAGCCAGCCAGTATTCTGCGTTGAGCTATTTTGGAAATCAGCGAAAAAGTGACATTCCCTTCACAGGGCTTTCACATGCTGTGACCTAATCTAGGCCTCATCCAAGTGTGTTACCTTCAGCCCGCTCCCCCATCGCGGGCTTTTCTTTGCCTGCGATTCAGGTAGCGGCTACTAGACGCTGCGAAAACTGATCACCCACACCCAAGGGTTCTCATTCCACGTGCCACTTTTATGCAGGCTCTGCCAGTAAGTCGCAAAGGCGATCACCGCCGTTGCGCTCAGGCCGGAGTGTGGAGAGGGCAGGTGGTTGGCAAAATAGATGTGGATGCAATTCTGTATGGGGTAAAACCCTTCGGCGCCGGCCTGCTCATCGGTAATGTCGTTCAGGTGCTCAATGCTGACATTCGTCACTTCCAGTTCAATGCGTGAAGCCTGCCTGGGCATGTAGCGGCCTGGTCGGTGCCACCAGAGAGGGGTCGTGTTGTTGCGCGGTGTCTTGGCGTAAAGCCCGGGCTGTGAAAACTGGTAGGACTGGCCTGATTGCAGGGTCATGTCGATGAAGTGCCAGAGGTCGCGTTTTCTGCTGATGCTGTACTTCGGCGCCCAATACCCATAAGCGTAGAAGTCCTCCTTGAGCCACAGATGTTTTCCGGGCGGGCCATAAGGGCAGTGGGGAGGGGAGCGAGCGCTGATGATGCAGCGTGTCACGGTTTTCTTGCCGATGAGGATCGCGTTGGCCATTGGTGTGCTGAGCATGATCGAGCTTTTCACAGGCTGTAGTTCCATAAAGGCGTATTCATGGCATTACAACACGGTGGCGCCTGTGCCCGGTGCGTGTGGCTCGAATGGAGCGGTCGATCCGATGAAGCGTTGCATGAGCCTCCGCCTCGTCGTGTAGCACGAGGCATGCGGTATCAGACACAGAGTGCGATCAGGCCAGGACGGCCACGCTCTTGATCTGTGCCCAGAGCAGCTGACCGGGGTGCAACTGCAGCTGATCGCTGGAGTAACGGGTGATGCGCGCCAGCAACGGCGTGCCGCTGGCATCAAGCCGGACCAGCACATGCGCTGGATGCTCGGCGGGTATCTGGTCGATCACCGTGACCGGCAGGCGATTGAGAATGCTGCTGTGTCCGTCGGGTTGCAGGGTCAGGCTGATATCCCGCGCCTGCACCTTGAAACGCAAGCGACTGCCTGCCGCCTGTGGACCATGAGCGATGCGCACCTGATGCTCACTGTCGGGCAGGTTCAGCGTCAGCAAGTGGTAATGCGCATCGAAACCTGCCACCACGCCTTCTATCACCACGCCGGCATCAGCCTCCATGGCCGTGGGCAGGTCGAGGCGCGCGAGGGTGTCCTGCAACGGACCGCTGGCAATCGCGCGACCTTCACTCAGCAGCACCAGATGATCGGCCAGCCGCGCCACTTCATCCTGCGAATGGCTGACATAGAGCATGGGAATGCGCAGCTCGGCGTGCAGGCGTTCCAGGTACGGCAGAATCTCTGCCTTGCGCCGGGCATCCAGCGCCGCCAGCGGCTCATCGAGCAGCAGCAGGCGCGGGCTGGTGAGCAGGGCGCGGGCAATACCGATGCGCTGGCGTTCGCCGCCGGACAGTTTATCCGGGCGCCGGTCCAGCAGATGGCCGATGCCCATCAGTTCGATGGCGTGCTCGATGTTGACCACTTGCTGCGCGGCGGGAATACGCCGCAGGCCGAACTGCAGATTGTCCATCACACTCAAGTGGGCAAACAGGCTCGCTTCCTGAAAGACATAACCCAGCGCGCGCTTGTGCGTGGGCACGAAGATGCCGTGCCGGGTGTCTTGCCAGACCTCACCGTTCACCTCGATAAACGCCTCAGGCGCCTTTTCCAGCCCGGCCACGCAGCGCAGGCACGTGGTCTTGCCAGAACCTGAGTGGCCGAACAGCGCGGTCACGCCCTGGCCGGGCAGGTCCAGATTGACGTCCACGCTGAAATCGGCGAACGCCAGCTTCAAGCGTATATGCAAGCGGTCGGTCATCAGTCAGCTCCAGACCGTCTTGTTCTTGCCGCTGGAATACAGCGCCAACAGCACCAGGAAGGAAAACACCAGCATGAACCCGGCCAGCCAGTGGGCCTGCTCATACGCCATGGATTCGACGTGATCGAAAATCTGCACCGACACCACGCGGGTCTTGTCGGGGATATTGCCGCCGATCATTAATACCACCCCGAATTCGCCAACCGTGTGAGCAAATCCCAAAATCGCGCCCGTCAGGTAACCAGGTCGAGCGAGCGGCAGTACCACATGGAAAAACGTATCCCAAGGCCCGGCGCGCAGGGTGGCGGCGACCTCAAGCGGGCGGGTGCCCATGGCGGCGAAGGCGTTTTGCAGCGGCTGCACGACAAAGGGCAGGGAATAAACCACGGAGCCGACCAGCAGCCCGGCAAAGCTGAAGGTCAGGGTGCCCAGCCCCAGGCTTTGGGTCAATTGACCGACATAGCCATGGGGCCCGAGCAACAGCAGCAGGTAAAAGCCGATCACCGTGGGCGGCAACACCAGCGGCAATGCCACCACCGCACCGATCGGGCCCTTGAGCCACGATCGGGTATGGGTCAGCCACATCGCGATCGGCGTGCCGATCACCAGCAGAATCAGCGTGGTCAGTGACGCCAGCTTGAAGGTCAGCCAGATCGCCGCCAGGTCGCTGCTGTCCAGCGGCATTTACAGCTCGTAGCCGAAGGACTTGATCACGGCAGCGGCTTTCGGGCCCTTGAGGTAGTCGAGCAGCGCCTTGGCAGCGGCATTGTCCTTGCCCTTGTTGAGAATCACCGCGTCCTGCTTGATCGGGTCATGCAATGCGGCCGGTACTTGCCAGGCCGAACCGCTGCTGATCTTGCCGTCCTTGTAGATCTGCGACAGGGCGACAAAACCGATCTCGGCATTGCCGGTGGAAACGAACTGATAAGCCTGGGTGATGTTCTGACCTTCAACGATCTTCGGCTTGGTCGACTCGGTCAGGCCCAGTTTTTCCAGCACCTGGGTGGCGGCAAGGCCATAAGGTGCGGTTTTCGGGTTGGCGATGGACAGGTGCTGCCAGGTGTTGGCCTTGAGAATATCGCCCTTGGCATCGACATAACCTTCCTTGGCCGACCACAGCGCCAGGGTGCCGACGGCGTACGTGAAGCGCGAGCCCTTGACGGTATCGCCTTCCTGCTCAAGCTTGGCGGGTGTGGTGTCGTCGGCGGCCAGGAACACCTCGAACGGCGCACCGTTCTTGATCTGGGTATAGAACTGGCCCGTCGAGCCAAAGGCCGCGACCAGTTTGTGACCGGTGTCTTTCTCGAAATCCTTGGCAATGGCCTGGATCGGGGCGGTGAAGTTGGCCGCTACCGCCACCTGGACTTCATCGGCGTAAGCCGGCATCACACCCCATACGGCGGCGCTGACGACAAGGGATTTAAACGCAAAACGCAGAGGGAACGCACGCATGAAACGGCTCCGGCAGACGATAGGGTTGTTGTTTGAATAACTGAAGGCTTAACGCTATGTAGCGGAATATATAGCGTTAAGTGACGCGCGGGAAGGTGCTTGCGCTGCCTGCTCCGCCACTATTGGTCCATCCGACACAACGCAATTGACAATTAAAACGTTCGGTCTAATATCTCTCCTCATGAACGAATCTATCGCCAGACCCCGCCGCCCAGGCCGTCCGCCCAAGCTCGACCGCGACAACCTCGAAACCCGTGAGGTGTTGATCCGTCGTGGCCTTGAAGTCCTCACCGAGCAAGGCTTCACGGCCACGGGCCTGGATTTCCTGCTCAAGCAGGTCGCCATCCCCAAGGGCTCCTTCTACAACTACTTCCCCAGCAAGGAAATCTTTGCCCGCGAAGTACTGGACCGCTACGCCGAGTATTTCGCCGATCTGCTGGACCGCCATTTGCTGAACGAGGCCATGTCGCCGCTGGAGCGTCTGGTCAGTTTCGTGCAGGCGGCCAAGACCGGCATGGCTCGGCACGATTACCGCCGTGGCTGCATGGTTGGCAATCTGGGCCAGGAAATCAGCGTGTTGCCTGAAGGCTTTCGTCCGCGCCTTGAGCAGATCCAGCTCGACTGGCAGGCGCGTCTGGCGGCCTGCCTGCGCAGCGCCCAAGTAGTGGGTGAACTGGGCCGCAGTGCCGATTGCAATGAGCTGGCCGCGTTTTTCTGGATCGGCTGGGAAGGCGCCGTTCTGCGCGCACGGCTGGTACAGGGCGATGCACCCTTGAACACTTTTATTGCCGGGTTCCTGCGCGGCCTGCCGCAATAGATTCGGTTAAAAGACGATCGGTCCAAAAGGAGGCGACATGTCCAGCAGCACATTCAAAGGCATTCTGATCGACAAGAGCGAGGCGGGCTATCAGGTCAGCCTCAGCGACCTTGACGAAAACGCCCTGCCAGACGGCGATGTGACCGTGCGCGTGTCGCACAGCACCCTCAACTACAAGGACGCGCTGGCCATCACCGGCAGCAGCCCGATCATCAAGCGCTTTCCGATGGTGCCCGGCGTCGATCTGGCCGGCACGGTCGAAAGCAGTGATCACCCGCGCTACAAGGCCGGCGACCACGTGCTGCTCAATGGCTGGGGCGTCGGTGAAAGCCATTGGGGCGGGCTGGCGCAGCGTGCGCGTCTGAAGGGCGAGTGGCTGATTCCCTTGCCACCGGCGTTCAGCCCGGCACAGGCGATGGCTATCGGCACAGCGGGCTACACCGCGATGCTCAGTGTTATTGCCCTACAAAAGCACGGCGTCAAACCTGAGGACGGCGAGGTGCTGGTCACCGGCGCCAATGGCGGCGTGGGCAGTTTTGCCGTGGCTTTGCTGGCGCGCCTGGGTTATCAGGTGGTGGCCTCCACCGGCCGTCCGCAAGAAAGCGACTACCTCAAGCAACTGGGCGCCAGCGCCATTATCGACCGTAATGAACTTAACCAGCCGGGCCGGCCATTGCTCAAGGAACGCTGGGCGGCGGTGGTCGACTCGGTGGGCAGCCACACCCTGGCCAATGCCTGCGCCGCCACGCGCTATCGCGGCATCGTTGCTGCCTGCGGTCTGGCCCAAGGCATGGATTTTCCGGCCAGCGTGGCGCCGTTTATCCTGCGCGGCGTGACCCTGGCCGGCATCGACAGTGTCAACCGCCCGTTTGCAGACCGCATCGAAGCCTGGTCACGACTGGCCACTGACCTGGATCTGGCATCGCTGGCGTTGATCAGCCACGAAATCGGCCTGAGCGAAGCCATCGAACAATCGCCCAGGCTGATCGCCGGTGAGATTCGCGGGCGCATAATAGTCGACGTCAACCGCTAGGCCGCCACACTCAATCCCAAGCTGTAAAAGAAAAGGCTTCACCCGTGCCAGAGCAACCGCGTTCCACCCCGATCACCTTGCCGGATGTCAGCAATCCGCTGCGCCTGTACATGGACCGCCTGGCGCCTTCAAGCCGGCAGACCATGCGCTATGTGCTGCAGGATGCTGCCGACCGCCTGGGGCTGGTCGATGTGGACATCGCCGATGTGCCGTGGCACACCTTGCAACCGGGGCACATCACCGCGCTGGTGGCGACCCTGCGCGACGACGATTACGCGCCCAACACCACCTCGCTGTATGTCAACGCCATTCGCGGGGTGATGAACGAAGCCTGGCGGCAGAACCTGATCAGCCATGACCAGTTGCTCAGAATCCGCTCGGTCAAGCCCATGGCCGGTTCGCGGCTCAGTCGCGGGCGCAATATCCGCCGCAGCCTGATCCGTGAACTGATGGACGTCTGCGCCGCCGACCCGCGCCCGCAAGGCCGGCGCGATGCGGCGATCATCGCGATTCTGTACGGCTCCGGCATGCGCAAGTCCGAGTCGGTCAACATCGATCTGGCCCAGGTCGATTTCGAGCAGCGTTGCCTGTGCGTCCAAGGCAAGGGCAACAAGCAACTGATCAAATACGCCCCGGCCTGGGCCTTCGAGGCGTTACAAACCTGGCTGCAACTGCGCCGCGACGACCTGCCGGCCGGGCAACCGGACGACACCTTTCTGTTCAACCGCATCCGTCGCGGCAGCCACATCACCCGCGAGCGCATCACCAAGCACGCCATCTATTTCATCGCCCGCCAGCGCGGTCGCCAGGTGGGCGTGGACATCATGCCCCACGATTTTCGCCGGTCGTTCATCACCCGCGTTATCGAGGAATTCGACCTGTCCATCGCCCAGAAACTGGCGCACCACACCCACATCGCGACCACCGCCAGCTACGACATGCGCAACGACAACGAGCGGCGGCGGGTGGTCGATCATCTGGAGCTCTGAGGCTTTCCTTAAAGTGCGCGGCAGCCCAGCACCTGACACAACTCAGCCAGCGCATCGGCCCGCGCCTGCTGGCCGGCCGGCAAATTGGCGCCCACGTGCGGTGCGGTGTTCACACAGCTGTCCTGAAAGCTGAACGCCTTGCCGGTCTGGCGGTTGATCAACTCGCCGGGACGTTGTTCCTCGATCCGGCAATTGCGCACACTTTGCGCGCCTTGTGACACCCGCGTGGCGAACGGCAGCGGATAGTCGAAGCCGTGGTGACTGTCGGCATACGGGTAAAGCTTCACCGCTTGACCGGCCTGTTGCAGGCGCTGCACATACTCGGCGCAACGCTCGAAACCGTTGTAGTCATCGGCCAGGCCATGAAACAGCCGGATCGGCACGGCCTGGGTCTGGCTGTCGTCCAGATAGCGCGTGGCGCAATCGGGGTAGAACGCGAAGAAACCCTTGAAGGCGTTCTCGCCGCCCCACAGTTTCTGAAAGCGCAGCACGCTGGCGTACAGCGCCGACTGCCCGCCGCGTGAGAAACCCAGCAACGCTACCCGCTGGCCATCGACCAGTGGATGCGCAGCCAGCGCCTGGCGCGCCCGATAGCTGTCGAGCACCATGTTCAAGCGGCCGAGGCTGGCCTGGTCTTTCGACACATTAACCAGCCCGCGACCGCTGAAGCTGTCCAGGGTCAGCGTTGCCAGGCCGTTGCGATTGAGCAAGCGCGCCCAGTATTCGCTGCCCGCACCCAGGCCGCTGGAGCCATGCAGCATGATCACCACCGGTGGCTTCTGTACGCCTTGCGGCAGGCGCAATTCGGCACCGAGCCGCACCGGCGTGGCCTTGACGTCGCCGGTGAGAAACTGCGCATCGCTCAAGGTCAGGCTGTCGATGCTCAGCAACTCGACCCGCGCGGGCAGATCGGCCAGCGACTCATCGGCCGCCTGTGCCTGAGCAACCCCGAGCAAAAGACCTGTCATCAAAAACAACCGGACTGTCTGATTCATATAATTATAAAAACCACCGCATTGTAGGAGCGCGCTTGCCCGCGACCGGCTGCGCCAGCAGTCGTAATTTCTCGGCATTTCGCAAAGCTGCGAGTCGTACCTTTTCAGCGTTTCCGCGATTTTGCGAGCGCTGGCGCACTCGGTCGCGGTGGTCCGGCATTCCGGCAAGCGCGCTCCTACAGAGCTGCGCCAGTGCTGCACCAGTGACAAAAAGCCCTTCATAGCTCGTAGCTCAGCGAAAACAGCACGGTGCGCGGGTCGTTCAGACCATAAGCGCGTGCGCCGCTGGCGGCTGAATAGATCACTGATTGCGGGTAAGCGCGGTTGAGAATGTTCTTCACCGCAACGCCCGCGCTCCAGTGGCCGTCGCCGGTGACATAGCGCAGGTTGGCGTTCCAGAACCATTGTTCGGGCAGGTCGTAGATCGGCTGGTTGAGCGGGTTGGCGGTCGAGCGCGCCTGGTATTGCAGGTCGGTGTTGGCGGTCAGGTCGCCCGGCAGGTCCAGCGACAAGCGATAGCTGGCGGCGGTGGACGCACTCCAGCGTGGCGACAGCGGCATGCGGTTGTCGTCGGCATCGATGCCCGGCCCGCCGGCATTGGCGAAGCGCTCGTAATAGGCCTCCAGGTAACCGACGTTAAGCGTCAGTTGCAGGGCATCGGTGGCAGCCCACTGGTTTTCCAGTTCGACGCCGTAGGTGTGGGCGCCGCCAGCGTTGATGCGCGCATAAAAGTTGCCGATCGACGGCGCGTAGGCGGTGGCTTGCAGGTCTTTGTAGTCGTTGTAGAACAGCGCCACGTTGCTGCGCAGCCGGCCATTGAAGAATTCACCTTTGAGGCCCGTTTCCCACGTGGTGACGGTTTCCGGGTCGAACGCCGTTTCGGCCGATGCCGCTGCGGTGGCGCGGTTATCGAAGCCACCGGCCTTGAAGCCCTGCGACACCGAGGCGTATTGCAGCAATGTGTCGGACCAGGCGTATTCCAGGCCCACTTTCGGCGTCCACGAATTCCAGGTTTCGTTCTCGTCGGCACTGAAGCGCAAGCCGTTGCGCTGCTGGTCAGTGGTGATGTCGTAGTTGGAGAAGGTGAAGTCCTTGCGCTCATGGGTAAAGCGCAGGCCGGCAGTCAGGCTCAGCTTGTCGGTCAGGTGGTAATTGCCCTGGCCGTAGATCGCCGCGCTGTCGGTGCGGGTGGTGCTGTACAGGCCGTTGCCGACGATACGGTTCTGGGCAATGTTGTTGGTCAGGCTGTCGCGCTCGGCCCTGAAACGCTCATGAAACAGGAACAGCCCGGTGGTGAAATTGAAGCGGTCGTAATCGCCGTTGAGCTGGAACTCCTGGGTCGCGTAGTTCTGTTTATAGAGGATGTACGAGCGCTGGATAAACTCGGCGGCCCCTGAGTTTTCCGAGTTGACCCGCTGATTGAACGCCGACCAGGCACTGATCGACTTGATGCTCAGGTTATCGTTGATGGCATAGATCGCGCGCAGCACCGAGCTGCCCTGATCCAGGCGGTTATGCGGCACCCAGCTCAGGCGCGTGGTGAACTTGTCGTAATGGCCGTTGCTGTCGAACGGCGTGTAGCTGGCGCTCTCGCCATGGTCGAAGCTGCCGGACAGGGTCAGTTGCACATCCCACGGCGAGTCGCTCGGTGCCCAGCGCAGCTTGCCGCGATAGGCCTGACTGTCGATATCGTTGCCATCGCGGTTCAGGGTCTTGTTGCGCACCGTGCCGTCGCGTTGCAGGTCGATGGCCGAAAAGCTGGCAAACAGGGTGTCGTCGACCAACGGCCCGGACACCGTCAGCCGCGCATTACGCGCGCTGTAGTTGCCCACCTCCAGCTCATAGAGCGCACGGGTTTCCTGATTCGGGTCGCGGGTCAGGATGCGGATCGCCCCGGCGCTGCTGTTGCGCCCGTACAGCGTGCCTTGCGGGCCGCGCAGCACTTCGACCCGTTCGACATCGCTGAAATCGACCATCGAACCGATCGCGCGCGGAATGTACAGGTCGTCGGCATACACCGCGACGGCGGCTTCCTGAATCGGGTCCGACTCGCCGATGCCGCGAATCGAGTAGGTCTGGGTGCTGTGGCCGATGGAATTGCGCCCAAGGCTCAGGTTCGGCACCTGGCCGGCAAGATCACGCACGCTTTTGACCTGGGTCTGCTCCAGGCGCTGGGTGTCGAAGGCTGAAATCGCCAGCGGCGTGCGTTGCAGGTCTTCGCTGCGGTGCTCCGAGGTCACGGTGACCACCGCCAGTGCTGGCGCCGGTGGCAAGTCGCTGGTCGCAGGTGCGCCGGAGGTCGAGGCGCCCGGCGCAGAGCCTGCGCGGGACACCAGCGTGCCGTGCTCGCCAGGACGCGCCACCAGGTCGGTGCCTTGCAGGGCGGCGGCAATCGCCTGTTCGTTGCTCAAACGGCCGCGCACTGCCGGCGCCTGCAAGGGGGCCACCAGCTCAGGGTTGAACGAGATGGCCTCGCCGCTCTGTTCGGAAATGCTCAGCAAGGTATTGGCCAATGGTCCTGAGCTGATCTGAAACTCATGGTCGGCCGCCAGTGCGGGCAAGCCAAAGCCCAGGCCGATCGCCAGGCTGAGCAGGGTGCGGGAAAACGGCATCGAAGCATTCCTTTGAGGGTTATACCTTGGTGTGCAATGCCGGGTGCTTTTGTTAAGTGCGCCGCTCAGATCCTTTGTGCATAAGCTTATGCCGCGTTGACGCGCACCCAGTAACGGCTGAAAAACTGCAGGCGCAAACCCAGGCTGTCACTGAGCAGGGCCAGGCTGCGGTCGGTATCGTCCAGCGGATAAACGCCGCTGACCCGCCGATTGGCCACGCTGGCATCGATCTGGATCACGCCGTGGCGATAGTCCTGCAAGGCCCGAATCACTTGGCTCAGTGGCTGGTTCTCGACCCGCAACAGTCCGCGCGTCCAGGCATCGTCGGCATTGGCGCCCGCCTCGACAGCGATCAAGCCGCTGCGATCGAAACGCGCCCGCTGCCCGGCATCGAGTCGATGTTCCTGGCCATTGCTGAACAGCCGGGCGCTGCCTTCAAGCACCGACACGCGGCTGATATGTGCCTCGCGGCGCAGCACCAGCCGCGCCTGAGGGCTGAGTAACGAACCTTGCGCAGTGTCGATCCGAAAGGCCGCGCCCTGTGCAATGCGCAGGCTGATCTGGCCTTGTTCCAGTGCCAGGCAACGTGCCTGCGGGGCGCGCACCGTGCTGCACGCATCGAGGGTCAACTGGCTGCCGTCGCTGAGCATCAGTTGCCGGCGCTCGCCGGTGGCGGTGCTCCAGTGCTGGCCCGGCTGCAAGGCGCGCAAGGCGCCGGGGCCGGCCAGCATCGCCAGCAAGCCCAGGCCCAGACCGCCACCGGCGGCGCGCAATACCCGGCGCCGGGTCGTCGGCGTATTGACCACACCGACCAGCTGGCGGCTCGACAAGCCGCCCACGCCCTGGTCCTGCAAACCGCGCAACTGGCCGCTGAGCTGGCTGATCGCAGCCGCTTCACGCGGGTACTGCCGGCACCAGCGCTCGTAGTCCTGATGCTGTTGCGCCGTGGCCTCGCCGGAGCTCATCAGCGCCAGCCAGCCGGCGGCCTGTTCCAGTGGATCGTGCGTGTTCATGACGGCATGAACGCTTGCAGGCAGCAGCGATACGCCTGCGCCATGTATTGATGCACACGCGGCGCACTGACCCCCAACTCCCGGGCAATCTGCCGATACGTCAGGCCGCCGAAATGATGATTAATAAACGCCGCCTTGACCTTGCCCGGCAAACCGTCGAGCAAGCGGTCGAGCAGTTGCAGCGACTCACTCGCCAGATACTGATCTTCAAGCGAGGGTTGCAGGTCCTCGGGCAGGCTGGCCAGGCTGTCGCGGTAAGCGCGCTCAAGATCCGCGCGGCGCCAGCTTTCATACATCACCCGCCGGGCAATGGTGGTCAGCAACGCACGGGGTTCGCGAATGCTCTCGCCGGTGTCCAGGCGCAAGACCCGCAGAAAGGTCTCGGCCGCAAAATCCTCGGCATCGTGACGGTTCTGGGTGCGGCGTTGCAGATGGTTGCGCAGCCAGGCGAATTCGCGTTCGAACAGCAGGCGGGTCCAGGCATGTTGCCCGGGCGGCGAAGTGATAGACATGGCGGATCGATGCGCAATGGACACCGCGCTGGCTCATGTCAGTGGCGGAAACTCCGGAGAAGATGCAAAGCCGCAAGGCGTGGAGGTCCACAGGCGGCGGTCAGGAGCGCTAGCGTAGCGTGAGGGCAGGGCGCGGGCGAAAGAATATAAAATTCGCGCATCAAATCAAAAAGTAATATGAAAGCCCTGTTGTGCGGCGCAAAAAAAGGCCACCGCACTTGATGTGGGGTGGCCAAACAGATCTAACCAAAGGAATGATGAAGGGAGCACCCGGCCGCCGGAGCGGGCAACCGGGCCGTTATTCATCGAGGCGCACCGTACCATCGTCACGCGCGAATCAATCATCGACTTTATTGATAGTGACTATCGTTATGGATTGCTTGTGACGATTTCTGCTTGTTTACGGGTGGCAGCCGGCTGAAACAGGCTTTCAACCATATGGTCGATAAACACCCGCAGCTTGGGCGACAGGTGCTTGCTCGACGGCCAGAGCAAGCGAAAGGTGCCTTGAAACTGCAAGGCCCCGTCCAGCACGCTCACCAGCCGCCCTTGCTCGACAGGCTCAGCGACCAGAAAGTCCGGCAGGCAGGCGATGCCCAGGTCATCCAGCACCACACTCAGCAGCGCCTCGATGGTGTTGCACACCACGGCGGCCGGCACCCACGGTTCTGCCTCGTCGGTCGCCTGCAAGAACGGCCAGGTTTCAAGCTTGCCGGTGCTAGGAAACTTGTGCCGCAAGCAGGCATGCCGCGCCAGGTCGGCAGGCGTGCGCGGTGTGCCGTGGCGGGCCAGATAAGCGGGCGTGGCGACCAGGCGCATCTGAAAATTGCCCAGTACCCGCGACATCAACCGCGAGTCCTGCGGCTCGCCGGTGCGCACCACCACATCGAAGCCTTCCTCGATGACCTCGACCAGGCGGTCGCTGAAATCCAGGTCCAGCTCGATGGCCGGATAGCGGTGCATGAAGCCGGTGAGGGCGGGCATCACCAAGCGCTCCACTAGGGGCAGGCTGACACGCAACCGGCCTTGCGGTGCCTGGCGCGTCTGCGACAACTCCAGTTCCGCCGCCTCCAGTTCGCTCAAGACCCGCCGGCAACGTTCCAGAAACAACGCGCCTTCACTGGTGACCGTGATGCTGCGCGTGCTGCGGTGCAGCAGGCGCACACCCAGCCGCTGTTCAAGTCGCGCCACGCTCTTGCCGACCGCTGAAGCGGACACGCCGAGGTTGCGACCGGCCTCGGAAAAACTGCGGGTTTGCGCCGCCTCGACGAAAAAGGCGATGCCGCTCAGCGATTCCATAGACAGCCCATTCAGGAGAATTTGTCCGATATGTTAAGAACATCCGCAATATTGTCCACAAAGATCCACCTGCCTAAGGTGAGCGCCTGATATTCATGCCCTTGTGACAGGTCCTCACGATGCCTTCTCCGCTTAGCACTTCACTCGATAACGATTCCAGCGCTAGCGCTCGGCTGCCGCTGGCTTCCTTGCTGGCGCTGGCCCTGGCCGGCTTCGTCACGATCCTGACCGAAGCCTTGCCGGCCGGCCTGTTGCCGCAGATCAGCGCAGGTTTAGGCGTGTCCGAGGCGCTGGCCGGGCAACTGGTCAGTGTCTACGCGCTGGGCTCGCTGATCGCCGCCATTCCCTTGATCGCCATCACCCAGGGCTTGCGCCGCCGTCCGTTGCTGCTGGCGGCGATTTTTGGCTTTGCCATCGCCAACACCGTGACCACATTGTCCGACAGCTACGCGCTGACCCTGGTGGCGCGCTTGCTGGCCGGGGTCTCGGCCGGGCTGCTCTGGGCACTGTTGGCCGGCTATGCCGCGCGCCTTGTCGCGCCGCAGCAACAGGGCCGGGCGATTGCGATTGCCATGGTCGGCACGCCGCTGGCGTTGTCACTCGGTGTGCCGGCCGGCACCTGGCTGGGCAATCTGCTCGGGTGGCGCCTGTGTTTCGGGCTGATGAGCGCTCTGGCGCTGCTGCTGATGGTGTGGATACGCTTCAAGCTTGCGGATTTTGCCGGCAAGCCCGGCGGCGCACGCCTGTCGCTGCGGCAGGTGTTCAAATTACCGGGCGTGCGGCCGGTGCTTTGCGTGGTGCTGGGCTATGTGCTGGCGCACAACATTCTCTACACCTACATCGCGCCGTTTCTGGCCAGTGCCGATATGGGCGCGTACACCGACCGGGTGCTGCTGGTATTTGGCGTGATGGCGTTGCCGGGTATCTGGATCGTCGGCGCGCTGATCGATCGGTATTTGCAGGCGCTGACCCTGACCAGCATCGGCCTGTTCGGTGTGTCGGCTGTGCTGCTGGCGCTGGCCGGCCAGACGCCGTGGGTCATCTATCTGGCGGTGGCACTCTGGGGGCTGGCCTTCGGTGGCGCGGCCACACTGTTTCAGACCGCCCTGGCCAAGCGCGCAGGCGAGGCGGCGGATGTGGCCCAGTCGATGCTGGTCACCGTCTGGAACATGGCCATTGCCGGCGGCGGACTGCTGGGCGGCGTGCTGTTGCAACGCCTGGACGCCGGCGCCTTTGCCCCGGCAATCGTGCTGCTGTTGCTGCTGACCCTGGTTGCCGCCTGGCCGCGCCTGACGCAAACGAAAAAGGCCGCCTGAACCCTGAGTTCGGCGGCCTTGTCAAAAGCATGTTCGATCAACCATGTGCAGAGCAGGTTTCGCTCAGGCGCGAGTAGTGCAGTTCATGCTCAACGCCCTGGCTGTCGAGGTAGACCATGCTCGCGGCTACTGGCTCGCACAGGTCCGATTCGGCGGCGTCGATGCTGATCACTTTCGCGACATCGAGGTTTTGCGAGTAGCTGTACTGCTGTACATCGGCTGCTTGCGGGGTGGTGTCGCTGTTGGCCGAGGCCATCAGGCTGAACATCGACAGGGCAGCAAAAATTACATATTTCATGGTGTTCTCCGTGTTTCTCATCAGTGCAAAGTCTTAATTCGCTTTGCCTATGGCGCCATTCTAGAGAGGCCCCCCGGTCTGCAGAAATGGTGCCTGTCAATACAGACAATCGACATAACCGATACAGTTCCGATGGAACGATCAAAGGCTATCGATTGAATCCTTCGATGCGTCGCCCCTGAGCTATCCAGCCATCCGATAGCGCGTTCGCGCCGCAAATTTCATGCTCTGCCCACCAACAAAACACGGGTTTGAGCATGGAACAGTTCGATATTTACCGTAAGACGCGATTTGACGCCCTGGTCCACGAATACGGTCTGGACGGCAGCCGTTTGCTGCCCTGGGAGGGTTACCCGATGCCGTTTGGCGGTGGCTGGTGCGTGGTGCGCCCCGGCACCACCAGCGCCACCCACACGCAGATCGACCAGGAATTGTTCATCGCCATCCAGGGCACGGCCCGGCTGGTGATCGGCGACAAGGAAATGAGTTTCGCCAAAGGCGATATCGCCGCGATCCCGAAGCACACCCACCATTACGTCATCAATGAATCCGATGAAGACTTCCACTTTTACGTGATCTGGTGGGACATGAATCACGTCAACGATTTCCTCAGCCGTCATACGGAAACGACGGGGTGCCTCGATGGCTAAGTTCATTGTCACCATCACCCCGCCGACGCCCAACGGCGATCTGCACATCGGTCACATTGCCGGCCCCTTTCTGGGCGCCGATGTCTTCACCCGCGTGCAGCGCCAGCGCGGTCACGACTGCGTGCTGCTGTCGTATTCCGACGACTATCAGTCGTACATGCTGCGCAAGGGCCTTGAGCAGGGCGTCGACCCGATCGAGCTGGCGCGGCGCAACACCGACCGCATCGAAGCGTCGCTGGCGGCGGTGAATATCCAGCCGGACAACTGGATGCGCCCGTACGACAACCCCTGGTTTCATCAGGCCGTCAGCGAAGTGTTCGATAAGTTGCAGACGGCGGGCGCCATCGAGTTTCGCGACAGCGACGAGCCGTATTGCGCCGGCTGCGACAAGTGGGGCTATGAAGCGTTTGCCCGCGGCCTGTGCAACTACTGCGGCCACGACTCGGACCCCAGCCAGTGCGAAAACTGCGCCCAGGCGCCTGATGCGGCCTTGATGAGCGGTCTGTACTGCAAGCTGTGCCACAAGGCACCGGCGCTTAAGAGCACGCACCGGGCGTTCCTGAAACTGGCCGATTTCAAGCCGGTATTGCGCGACACCTTGCTCGGCCGCCAGTGGCGCGAGCCGCTCAATGCCTGGCTGCGCGACACCCTTGAACACCTGCACGACTGGGGCGTGACCCGCCCGCACGACGGCGGGCTCGACCTGGCCGCCGATGGCTCGTGCCGCGTACACACCTGGTTCATGGGCCTGGCCGGCTATATCGCGGCCTTCAGGGAATACGCCGAGCGCATCGGTAGCCCGGAGCTGTTCAACCAGTACTGGCGCTCGGGGCAGGGCACGCTGGTCAACTTTCTCGGTTTCGATTGCGTGTTCAGTCACTGCATCGTCTACCCGGCGCAACTGGCCGCCCACGACGGCCTGCGGGTCCGCCAGCATTTTGTGCCCAACCAGTTTCTCAAGCTCGATGGCCTGAACCTGTCGACCAGCCGCAACCACGCCATCTGGGTCGCCGACCTGGCCCGCGAGGCTTGCCCGGACAGCGCCCGGTTGTACCTGGCCAGCATCGCGCCGGAGCAGAGCGAGGGCGATTTTCGTCTGGCGCAGTTCCAGGCCTGGCGCCAGGAAGTGTTCGGCGAATTTTTCCCGACGCTGCTGCAGGCCGGTCCTGCCCAGCACGACCATTGGTGGAGTGGCTTCTGCGGCCCGGACGCCGGCTTGCTCGAAGCGCTGCGCCTGCAATGGTGCAAGGCCTCGGAGCTCAAGCAGTTCTCGATCCAGCACATGGCCCAGGTGCTGCTCGATGCGATTGCCATCGCCCGCACGCGACTGGCCGAAGGTCGCCCGGTCAGCCACTTTGCCGCGCTGATCGCGGTGATCGGCAAAAGCCTGATTCCCGACACCGCCGCCCATTTGCTCACCGCCTATGGCCTGCCCGAAGCGCGGATCACCGCCACCGTGCTGACCGGTCCTGCTGCCGACTATTCGATCTGAGCGCACCTGATATGGACATCGATTACCAAGTCGCCGTGATTGGCGCCGGCATCGTCGGCGCGAGCATTGCCGCGCAGTTATCCAGCCTTGGTCTGGACGTGGCGTTGCTCGATCAGGGCAGCGTTGCCAGCCTGGGTGCCAGCGCCTGTTCCGGCGGGCTGCTGCGCCTTTATGACGGCGACCCGCTGCTGATGCAGCTCACCGCGCATTCGTTGCAGGTGATGGCCGGCAATCTGTTCGCCGCCACTTATGCCAAGGCCTTGCGCCGCACCGGCGTGTTGTATCGCGCCGCGCCTGAACACCACGCTGAACTGAATGCGGCCATTGATCGCTATGCCAGCGCGGAGTATCCGATGCGTCTGGTTCAGGGCTTTGGCCCGTATTTGCACCGCGAAAGCCGGCTTGATCTGTACGAAGCCCGTGCTTGCGTCGGCGATGTGCGCCAGGCCAGCGCGCGGTTGTGTGCGGTGCTGCGCGGTCCCGGTCTGGTGCTGGAGCATTGCCGGGTGCAGGCCATCGACTGGCAGGCCGACGGCTCGGCCAGCATTCACCTCGGTGAAACCCGCCTGCGTTGCCGGGTAGTGGTGCTGGCCAGCGGCGCCTGGACCCGACGTTTTCTGCCAGAGCTGAATGTCGAGAGCCGCAGCATTCCGCTGGCGCGGGTGTTGACCGACCGCGACTGGCCGCTGCCGGTGATCGACGCACCGACCGCCAGTTATGCCATCCCGCTCAGCCGGCACATTGTGCAAAGCGGCTGCGGCCTGCGCGACCGGGCGCAACTGCCTGAAGACCTCGCGCGCCCCGATGCGCGGCATCACGCCGATGCCCGCCAGCGCGTCACGCAACTGGCCGGCGGCGGCCAGGCGCAGGTGCTCGACATCGCGCCGGGGTTTGACAGCTACAGCGCCGATGGCCGGCCGTTGCTGGGGTTTGTCGATGACCAGCGCGGGCTGTATGTGGCCTGCGGTATGTCCGGGCTGGGCTTCAAGTTCGCGCCCGCCATTGCCGACATCGCCGCGCGGCAATTAAGCCGCTACCTGGCCGATGAGGATCGCCAGCCAGCGCCGCAATGGGCACCGCTGTGCCCGCGTCGCGCCCTGCAACCGGCCACGTTCGACCACCGGGTGCAGCCATGATTGCCTGCAACGGGTTACTCAGGCCGTTGCGGGTCGGGGTCAGCGCGGTATTCGATCCGGCCGTTACGCCGCATGCGCGCACCTTTCTGCGGGCCATGGCGTTGGGCCGCAACCTGTTGCCGGGCCTGAATGCCGTGCGCTGGCACTGGCTCGACGACGGCGCCGACCCACGGCGCGGTGCCAAGGTTGCGCAACAGATGATCGACTGGGACGCAGACCTGGTGATCGGGCATTTCTCTTCCGACGCCGCCTTGAGCGCCGCACCGCTGTATCGAGAGGCCGGCATTGCGCTGCTGACCCCGGCGGCAACGGTCGATGCCCTGACGCAATACGACAACGTCTTGCGTGGCTGTTCGGCGGATCGGCACCTGGCCGCTGACTTGCTGGCCTGGGTGCAAACCCGTGGCTGGCAACGCCTGCACATCGCCGCCGATGACAGCGCGCACGGCCAGGCCCTGGCGGCGGCCATCGCCCGGCAGGCTGGCGGGCACGGGCTGGAGCAGGTCGCCACGGAGGAACAGGCCGAGGTGGAAATCTTCGCCGGGCGCCTGAAACCCAGCCGCGAACACTGGCAGGCCCGCCGCGCGGCCGGCAGTCACAAACCGCTGCTGCTCACCGACGATGCCGCCTCAATGCACCTGGGCAACGCCTGCGCGCAGGACCGCGACACCTACGTGATCGGTTTCGACGATAGCGCTGACGCTGCCTCTGACGATTACCCGCATCAGCACCAGCAACTGTTCGGCAGCGCGCCGCAGACCTACTACCGCGAGAGCCTGCGCCTGTTGCACGTGCTCGCGGCACTGGCCGGGCGCGAGTGGCCGAACCGCCGCGCCTTGCTCGAGGCCTTGCACCGCGAACGTTTCACCACCGCGCTGGGCAGCGTGGCGTTCGAGCACGGCGAATGCATCGGCGCGCGCAATCGCGTCTGGCGCGTCGGGCCGGGCGGTCTTGAGCCATTGCACGCCACACCTGTTTACCCACATCACTAAGGACGGATTTTCATGGGTCATCACACACTTGACTCCGATGCCCTGTGCATCGGCTTTGGACCGGCCGGGATTGCCCTGGCCTGCGTACTTGAAGACGCTCGCGAACAGGGTCACCCGCTGGGGCGCCTCGACCTGCGCTTTCTGGAAAGCGCCGCCGACACCCAATGGCACCGCGAACTGCTGCTGGCCGGCACCGACATCAACCACCACGTGTTTCGCGACCTGGTGACACCGCGCAACCCGCGCAGCCGCTTTTCCTTTGCCATGTACCTCAAGGACAAGGGCCGTATGTTCGAATTCGGCCTGCTCGGTCGCCCGGCCAGCCGCCACGAATGGTCGGACTATGTGGCCTGGGTGTCGCGTCAGGTCGACGCCAGCACCCACTTCAACACGCCGGCCACAGACATTGCGCCGGTGATCCGCAACGGCCGCTTGCGTGAGGTGCAGGTCCAGACCCCGCACGGGCTGTTCACCACCCGCAACCTGGTGTTGTCCAGCGGCAGCGTGCCACAGATTCCCGAGCGCTTTGCCGCGTTGCTGGGGCCGCAGGTGTTTCACACCTCGCAATTTCTCACCTGCCTGCAGGCCTTCGGTGATGCGCTGCCAAAGCGCTGGCTGGTGATCGGCTCCGGCCAGAGCGCCAGCGAGTCGGTGCTGGAACTGATCGAACGCGACCGCGACGTGCAGGTGCACTCGGTACACCGCAGCGCCGGCTTCAAGCTCACCCAGTTGGGGCAATTCCCCAACCGCGTGTTCGGCCCCGATCACGTCGACTATTTCCACAGCCTCGATGCCGCCGCGCGCCAGCAGTTTCTCGACTACAGCCGCGCCACCAACTACGCCGGCATCGACCCGGACGAAAGCCAGAAGCTGTTCTCGTTGACCTACGAAGACGCCATCGCCGGCCGCCAGCGCCTGCGCACCTACGGCTATCACCAGGTCAGCGCGATCGAGCAACAGGGCGATGCCCCTCAATCGAACAGCTACCGGGTCACGCTCACCGACACGTTCAGCCAGCGCAGCCAGGTGGTCGAGGTGGACGCCATCGTGCTCGCCACCGGTTACCAGCAACTGCGCGTGCCGGCGCTGCTGGCGGGTCTGCAACCGTGGCTGGCCAGCGATGCCAACGGCGGCCTGCTGATCGACCGCGATTACCGCATTGCCACGGCGCAGCACTGCGACGTGCAGCTGTGGGTCAACGGCCTGTCCGAGCGCAGCCATGGCATCAGCGACAGCCAGTCGTTCTCGATGATGGCGCTGCGTGCCGAACGTATTGCCAACGCAATCCACAGTGCTGTCGCCACCCCGGCGCCGGCCATTGCCCAAGCCCTGTGAGTGACGAGCATGTTTGACACCATCGGCGACATCATTCACGACCGCACCTTTCTCAACGTGGCCGGTATCGGCCCTGACTTTCACCTGAAAATGGAGTCGTTCAACCCGGCAGGCTCGATCAAGCTCAAGACCGCCGTCGCCTTGATCGACGACCTGCAAGCGCGCGGGCTGATCACGCCCGACACCGTGTTGATCGAGTCGTCGTCGGGCAATCTGGGCGTGGCGCTGGCCATGCTCTGCGCCAGCCGTGGCTTGCGGTTTACCTGCGTGGTCGACCCCAACAGCGCCAGCCACAGCATCCGTGTGATGCGCAGCTACGGCGCCGAGGTCATCCAGGTCGACACCGCCGACGCCAACGGCGGCTTTCTCGGCACGCGCATCGCGCTGATCCGCGACCTGCTGGCCCGCGACGCGCGCTATGTGTGGCTCAACCAGTACGAAAACGCCGCCAACCCGCGCGCTCATGCGCAGACCACGGCGCGCTCGATCGGCGAGCACTTCGGCAAGATCGACTACCTGTTCGTCGGCGCCGGCACCACCGGCACGCTGATGGGCTGCGTGCAGTACTTTCGCCAGCAGCATCCACAGACAAAGATCATCGCCGTCGACAGCATCGGTTCGGTGACCTTCGGCACGCCGGCCGGGCGGCGTTTCATTCCGGGGCTGGGCACCAGCCAGCGGCCGCCGATCTTTGACCCGCAAGGCATTCATGCCCTGGAGATGGTCCCCGAAGCGCGCACCGTGGCCATGGCCCGTTTGCTGGCGCGCAGCCGCGGCCTGCTGGTCGGCGGCTCGACCGCCACGGTGGTGGCCGCCGTGCATGCCTGGCGCGAGCGCATCGAACCCGGCGCGGTGGTGGTGGCGCTGTCGCCGGACTGGGGCGAACGCTACCTCGACACGCTGTACGACGATCAATGGGTCGAGCAGCGCTTTGGCCGTGAAGTGCTGGGCATGACCCTGGCGGACCTGACGATCGAGGCCGCGCACACCACCTACTTTGCCGAGCCAGGCCCTGAATCCGAGCCTGGCGATGAACCAGGACGTGCCGCCTTTCATGTGGTCGACGGTGAAAGCGTGGCGCAGATTCTGGCCAGCGACCCGCAAGCCAGCATCGAGGATGTACGCCTGGCGTATCTGCACCACGAGGCGGGGCGCACCATTAACCCGGACAGCTACTTTCTGCGCTTTCCGGCGCAACCGGCCAACCGCATCATTGCCTTGCCGGCCAGCCTTGAAGGCGAGCAGCCGGTGACCGGCATCAAGTGGATCTCCAGCTTTCCGGGCAATATCGACACCGGCCTGCAACGCGCCTCAGCGGTGCTGCTGCTCAACGACCCGCACACCGGCTACGCCTACGCCTGCCTGGAAGCCTCGCGAATCAGCGCCACCCGCACGGCGGCGTCGGCGGTGCTTGGCGCACTGTGGATCAACAAGCAGCAACGGCATGCCGGGCACCTGGCGCTGGTCGGCGCGGGCTTTATTGCCCGCACCATCCTCGATCTGCTGGTCGCCGATGGCTGGCAGTTCGAGCACATCAGCGTCCACGACAGCCATGCCGATTCTGCCCAGGCGCTGATCGAACACGCCCGCCAGCAACACGGCCTGCACATTGAGGCCGTGCAGCTGCGCGCCAGCCTCAGCGCAAATCTGCTGGTGTTCGCCACCACCGCGCCCAGTCCGTATGTGCTGGAGCCGCTGCTGGTGCCTGGGCAAATCGTCCTGAACATCTCGCTGCGCGACCTGGGGCCTGCGTTGATCGCGCAGGCCAACAACCTGTTCGATGACGTCGAGCATTGCCTCAAGGCCGGCACCTCGCCGCAACTGGCGGTGCAGGAATATCAGCACCGCACGTTCATCACCGGCACCCTGGCGCAGCTGATGCTCGGCGAGATCACCCTGGACCCGGCGCGGCCGACGATCTTCTCGCCGTTCGGCCTGGGCGTGCTCGACCTTGCAGTCGGCCAGCGCGTGTACCGCCAAGCGGTGGCGCAGGGCAGGGCGCTGCCGGTGCCGAACTTCTTCTTTGAATCGAATCGGTGGTGATGCGCATGACGACCTGCACTGATGCACTGCGCATCGCCATCGTCGGCATGGGCTCGCGGGGCCTGAGCCTGCTGGAGCAATTCATTGCCCTGCACCGGCATGACGGCCGCGCGCTGCACATCGACCTGTTCGACCCGCAAACCCCGGGCGGCGGCCTGCACCAGAGCGAGCAGCCCGACTACCTGATGCTCAATACCATGGCCGGGCAACTCTCGGCGTTTTGCACCGCACACCCGGCGACCGAGCCGCCGGGTATGAGTTTTCTGGCGTGGTGCCAGGCCCATGATCTGCGCCTCGATGCGCGGGGCCATGTCGACAGCAGCGGCCACGGACGGCCGATCGGCTTTGGTGATTTTGTGCCGCGGCGCTTGCTGGGCCGCTACTTGCAAGACAGCTACCGCTGGCTGCTTGGCCATTGTCCGCAGGCGTTGCAGGTGCGGCATGTGGCGCAGCGGGTAGTCAGTGCCCAGCCGCTGGCTGAGGGCTGGCAATTGCGCACGCAGCAGGGTGAATGCCGCGCTTATGACGCGCTGTTCATCACCTGCGGGCATGCCACGGCGGCACCGTTGCCTGCCGACATCGGCCAGCGCGTGGCGATTGAAGGCCTGGGGCTGAGCGCTATGGACACGCTGGCGGCCCTCACCGAAGGGCGCGGCGGGCGCTTTGTCGCCGACAGCAGCCTGGCGGGCTGGCGCTATGTGCCCAGCGGCGCAGAGCCACGCCTGTACCTGTACTCGCGCAGCGGCCGGCCGTTTCATGCCCGCCCGCACTATGACGCAGCAGAGCGTCACGCTTGGCCACGGCTGTACTTCACCGCCGCCGCCATCGAGGCGCTGCGTCGTCAGGCAGCGCAAGGCCAGCTGGATTTCGCGGGTGAAGTGCTGCCGCTGATCGAGGACGAAATGCGCGCCGTGTTCTATCAGGCCCGCGTGTGGCTTGAAGCCCCGGCGCAACTGAGCGACCTGCAACAGACCTTGCGCCACGCCGTGGGTACGCCTGAGCGACATGCGCTGTTCGCCCGGCTGGGCGAGCAATGGGGGCCGTTCGACCCTGCGCAGTGGCACGCCACTGAACGCTGGAACGGCGCGCCTGACAGTTACGCCGCCTGGTTCCGGCAGTGGATCGAGCACGACCTGATCCGCAGTCGCGCAGGTACTTCGCGCAGCCCGCTGACCCAGGCGCTGGAAGTCTGGCGTGATTACCGCGACCTGCTGCGTCGGGTCGCCGACCACGATGGCTTGCAGGCGCACTCGACGCAGGCGTTCTACGCCGTGTATGCCGGGGTGTCCAACCGGCTGGTAGGCGGGCCGCAATGCGAACGCTATGAAGACCTGCTGGCGCTGATCGAGGCCGGTGTGGTCGAGGTGCTGGCGCCGGCGCAGGCATCGATGCTGGACGTCGACCACCTGATTCAGGCGCGTGTCAGCCCCAGCGGTCTGCTGCATAACCGCAATGAACTGCTCACTGATCTGCTGCGCCAGGGCCTGATCCATGCCGCCCATCCGTACCCGGCCGACGGCGTGGCCATTGACACCGCCAGTCGTGCGCTGCGCCCAGACGGCCGGCCCCATTCACGCCTGTGGGTGCTGGGGCCGGCGGTCGAAGGCTGCACTTTTTACAACCACTACGTGCCAACCCCCGACCCCGCATGCCTGGCGCCCTTACAAGCGCGGCGGGCGGTACACGACTGCCTGCAAAGCCTGACTCTCTTATCGACGGACCTGAGGAACGCTTCATGAACGAACTCACTTTGCTTACCGCCCTGGCCGGTGCCTTTATCGTGCTGATCATCAGCCCCGGCCCGAACTTTCTGGTCATCACCCAACTGTCGTTCAGCCAGTCGCGCCAGCAAGGCATCTGCGCAGGTTTGGGCGTGGCCTCCGGCAGCATCATCTGGGCCTTGCTCGCTGCCACAGGTCTGGGCCTGATGTTCCAGCAACTGCCGTGGCTGCAACCGGGCCTGCAACTGCTCGGCGGCGCCTACCTGACCTGGCTGGGCACCAAGAGCCTGCGCAATGCCGGCAGCCAGCCGGCCCCGCGTGACATCAAGGCGCTGGGCATCGGCAGCCTGAGCCGCGCCTACCGCTTCGGCCTGCTGACCAACATGACCAACCCCAAGGCCCTGGCGTTCTACACCAGCGTGTTCACCACCGTCGCCGCCCCTGGCCTGCCGATGTGGGTGCGCACGGCCGGCGTGTCGATCATCGCCGTGCTGGCCATCTCGTGGTTCGTGCTGCTGGCCACGCTGTTCTCGATTCCAGCGGTGCAGGAGCGCTATCGCCGCATGAAAAAGGCCATCGACATCATCACCGGCCTGTTCATGGTCGCCTTCGGCCTGCGCTTGCTGCTGGGCCTGATTCCAGCGGCGTGGCTGCATTTCTAAGTCCCCGGACCGGCCTGATGCCTGGCGCCGAAAGGGTGAAACCAGCCGCCATGGCATTCGCACTCATCTTTCAAGGAACGACTTTTATGCACACCAGTAACTGGCATTACCCCACTTCCATTCGCGTCGGCGCCGGCCGTGCGCGGGAACTGGCCGAGGCGTGCCGCGACAGCGGTATCCGCAGGCCGCTGCTGATCACCGACCGCGACCTGGGCAGCAGCCACATGATCCAGCAAGCGCTGGACGACTGCCGCCGCGAGCTGGGCCACTGCGCGCTGTTCGATCAGGTCAAGGGCAATCCCACCGGCACCAACGTCGCCGAAGGCCTGGCCGCCTACAAGGCCGGCAACCATGACGGCGTCATCGCCTTTGGTGGCGGCTCGGCGCTGGACGCCGCCAAGGCCGTGGCGTTGATGTCCGGCCAGCGTCGCCCGCTGTGGGATTTCGAAGACATCGGCGACAACCACCTGCGCGCCGACCCCGACGGCATCGCGCCGCTGATCGCCTTACCGACCACCGCCGGCACCGGCTCCGAAGTCGGTCGGGCGGCGGTGATCACGGACGAAGAGGCGCAGGTCAAACGCACCATTCTGCACATCCGCATGATGCCTAAAGTGGCGATTCTCGATGCGCGGCTGACTCTCAGCCTGCCCACGCACCTGACCGCCGCCACCGGCATGGACGCGCTGACCCACTGCATGGAAGCCTGGTGCTCGCCGGTCTGGCACCCGATGGCCGAAGCGGTGTCGGTCAAGGGCATGCAGATGATCAAGCGGCACCTGCCGCGCGTGGTTGAAGACGGCCAGGACCTGGCGTCGCGCGAGCAGATGCTGGTCGCCTCCAGCCTCGGCGCGGCAGCGTTCCAGCGCGGCCTGGGCGGCGTACACGCCATCGCCCAGTCGCTGGGCGCGCTGTACGACCATCATCACGGGCTGCTCAACGCCATCGTGCTGCCTTATGTGCTGCTCGCCAACGAAGCGGTTTTGCACCGGCCGATGGAAGACCTGGCGCACGCCCTGCGCTTGCCGGTGCCGGGCTTCAAGGGCGTGCTCGACTGGCTGCTGCAACTGCGCGAAGACATGGGCATCCCGCACACCCTGGCGGCCTTGGGCATCGACGAACGCGATGCGCGGCTGATCGGGCAGATGGCCTTTAACGACGGCTGCTCGCACACCAACCCGGTGCGCCATTCGGCCGAAGGCTACCAGCAGATCTTCAGCCACGCGGTGCGGGGGTTCTGATGCTCGACGCCCGCGCACTGCAGCGCGTCAGTGAGGTGTGGCACCGGCACATCGACAGCGGGCAGATTGTCGGCGGCGTCTTGCTGCTGGCCGAAGCTTGCGAGCTGCGTTATGCCAGCGCCCGGGGCTGGGCCGACATCGAAGCGGGCAGGGTGATGCAGCGTGACACGCGCTTTCGCCTGGCTTCGCTGAGCAAACTGCTCACCTCGGTGGTCGCCTTGCGCCTGTGCGAACTGGGCGTGCTTGGCTTGCAGCAACGGATCAGCGACTGGCTGGGGGAATTTCGCCCGCGGCTGGCCGATGGCCGCGAAGCCGAGATCACGCTGCGGCACTTGCTGTCGCACACCAGCGGCCTGAGTTACGGCTTTGAGCAACCGCCGGGCAATGCCTATCAGCTCGCGGGTGTGTCCGATGGTCTGGATGATGGGCAACTGACGCTTGAGCAAAACCTGCAACGCCTGGCGCACGTGCCCTTGCTGTTCAAGCCGGGCAGCGCCTGGGGCTACTCGCTGGCCACCGATGTGCTGGGTGCGGTGATCGAAAAGGCCAGCGGCTTGCCGCTGGCCCAGGCCATCGCCCGCTGGGTGACCGAACCCTTGCACATGACCGCCACCGGTTTTGTCGACCGGCCCGAATGCCCGTTGGCGCGGCCTTACAAAGACGCGCCCGGTTTACCGCAAGCCATCGCCGCTCACGACAGCCTGCTGCTCGACAGCGGCCTGGCGCAGTTGTCTGCCAGCCGTGCTTGCAGGGCCGACGCCTATGCCTCGGGCGGCGCCGGCCTGCTGGGTACGGCAGACGACTATTTGCGCTTGCTCGAGTGTTTGCGAATGGGCGGCGCGCCGCTGCTGACCCCGGCCAGCACCGCTGCCTTGCTGGGCAACGCGCTGGGCGATCTGCCGATGGCCAGTCGCGGTCCGGGATGGGGTTTTGGGCTGGGGCCTGCGGTGCTCACAGACCCCGACGCTGCCGGGCATGTACAAGGCGTCGGCACGTGGGGCTGGTGCGGGTTGTTCGGCTGCCACTATTGGGTCGACCCGCAGGCGCAACTGAGCCTGGTGGTCATGACCAATACCTCTGTGGCCGGGGCCTGGGGCACGCTGGCGGACGGGCTTGTGCAGGCTATTTATCGGCGTTGATGGCCGGGAGGCGTGGAGCTTATTTCATGCCAATCAAACCTTTGGCCAAGTCCCGGCTTTTGCTGTCCATGCTCTTGGCACTCATGGCATTGTTCAGCGCATTGGTGGCTTGCCCTAGCGCCGACTGCATGCTTCTGATCTCGGTCGTGAGCATCTCCCGTTGACGTTTGATTTCGTCGTCGGTCAACGTCTTGTCGCTCAGAATTTCCATCAACTCCTGGCTTTTCTGAGCGATCTTTTCCTGAAGTTTGCGAATGTTCTTCAGGGCTTCCTTTACCTCTTCTGGCAGCGGCGCGTTGTCGATGTCGGCATACTTTTCGCTTTCCAGCTTTTCCTGGCCTTCCCTGGAGATATCAACCTTGGTCGTGGCAGGGGTAACGCTGGTGCTGACCGTATTGTCGCTCGCAGAAACTGCTGCTGAGCTGGCAACCTGCAGGTGCAGGACAGGGGTGTAATCGGATGAGTCGATTTTCATCCAGATCGCTCCGAGAAACTCCTTCCTTCAGGTGGGGGAGGAAAGGAGCGCGGCGTAGCAATATATACTGTACATAAATACAGCTTGATGGCGCCATCCACCGATGAGCAAACGCGCCTATAAATTCAGGTTTTACCCCACTTCAGAGCAGAAACTGCTACTGGAGAAAACCTTTGGCTGTGTACGCTACGTCTACAATTACATCCTGGATTTTCGCTCCAAA